>JBDTTO010000194.1:0-6130 GCA_039930585.1 Gemmatimonadaceae bacterium | reverse complement strand
CTCGCAACGATTATCTACTGGAACAAGGACCTGCCCATCGGCATTCGCATCCCGATGGCGTTCATCATGAGCCCGATTGAAGCGCTCGGCAAAATCACAAAGCCGTTCGCGCTCACGATTCGTTTGTTCGCCAACATGACGGCCGGACACATCGTGTTGCTCGCCATCATCGGACTCATTTTCACCTTCGGCAGTTATGCCATTGCTGTCGGCCCAGTGCTGATGGCGGTTGCGATCAGCGTACTCGAACTGTTTGTCTCGTTCCTGCAGGCGTTCATCTTCACGCTGCTGGCCAGCGTGTTTATCGGCCAGATGCGGGTTTCGCACCACTAGTCATTTGTTGTGCAGCACACGCAGGGTAGTGCCCGGCTGGATGCTTCTGCCAGTCGGTTGATGTAGCGGGTTCCTCGGTGAACCGGCCAATGCCCGTTGAACTTTCACAGTTCGTTGACGGGTAACGCGAGCGATCGCGAGAAGCGGCGCAGTTCTCACAGTTTGCATTCGGAGTTTGTCATGGTTCATGTCATGGGTCTTCTTCAGGCAGCCGCGGAAAGCAACCCACGTGGCTTGATGGGCGTTGGTGCAGGTCTCGCTGCAGGTCTTTCCGTGATCGGCGCCGGTATCGGCATCGGCATGGTTGCCGGCCGCGCGATGGAAGGCATGGCGCGTCAGCCAGAAATGGCCGGCCGCATCGGTATCCAGGCGCTGATCTTCTCGGCCCTCGTTGAAGGCGCCGCGCTGTTCGGCATCGTTATCGGCTTCCAGTTGCAGAGCAAGATCGTCCTGTAGTGCTTGATGCATTCGGTGCTCCGGGGGCACACACGTGCTCCCGGATCGCCTCACCTTCGAGATTCCTCATGAATTCTCCCGCTAATTTCGCAGCACAATTGCGCACCCTGGGCCTTCGCTCAGCGACTGCTGCAACTGTGTTGCTCGCAACACTTCCGGCGCTCGCGTCGGCGCAGGAACATGAAGCCGCCAGTGGCGGTGTGAATTTGCTGGAGCCCAAATCCGGCCTGATGATCTGGACACTGATCATCTTCGCGATTCTGTTTTTCGTTCTTGCCAAATTCGCATACAAGCCACTGTTCGCCGCTGTGGAAGCGCGCGAAAAGGCGCTCGAAGACGCTGTCGAAGGCGCCAAGCGCGATCGCGAAGAAGCCGCAAAGCATCTCACCACGCAGCTCGCGAATCTCGAGTCCGCCAAAGTCGAAGCACAGAAGATCATCGCCGACAGCCGCCTCATGGCTGAAAAAGTGCGCGCCGATCTCCTCGAGCAGACGAAGACGCAACAAACCGAGATGCTGGATTCGGCGCGTCGTATGATCGAGGCCGAAAAGGTCGCCGCAATCGCCGAAATGCGCGTGCAGGCCATCGAACTCGCCATCTCTGGCGCATCCAAGGTCATCGAGAAAAATCTCGACTCGGCCAGCAATCGTCAGATCGTCGAAGGTTTCCTGTCGTCGCTTAACACGCAGCCGGCGAAGCGCTAATGGACGGTCCCGAAGGCAACCCGATGCAAAGCAGCACGATTTCGCGTAACTACGCGGAAACGTTGCTGATTCTTGCACGCAAGGCCAACGATGCAACTGGTTGGGGCCAGCTCCTCAGCCAGCTCGCCGAAGCGATTCAGGCGGACAAGACGCTCAAGCAGTTCATGGAATCGCCCCGTGTCTCGGTCACGCTCAAAACAGAGGTGATCAAGAAAGCACTGGGCGACAAAACACCAGCGATTTTTGTGCGCTTTTTGCAGCAGCTGGTGATAAATCGCCGTCAGGCCATGATTCGCGAAATTTCCGCGGAGTACAACAGCATGTTGAACGCCGCAGAAAATCGCGTCGTCGCTCGCGTTACGTTGTCGCGCCAACCAGCGGCCGATGAGTTGACCACAATCGTCAAACAGCTCGAAGCCAAACTTGGCCACAGTGTTGACGCCAAAGTTGTCATCGATCCGGCAATCCTCGGCGGTGTCATTGTTCGAATTGGTGACACGGTCATGGATGGCTCGATTCGTCGCAAGTTGTCGATGTTGCGTCGTCGCATGGTTGCCCGCCCCAGCTATTCAAACGCATAATTGGTCGGGCACGATTTCGCGTGGATGGTAAGCACGCGATGCAGTTCAGTTAAGGGCCCGTCGCCGAGTGGCGTGCGGGCCTTTGTCTTTCGCGGAAACCGGGCATGAAAAGATCTCAGTCAGTTCGTCTCGCGCTAACGCTGCTTGCCGGCACTGCGTTGTTTACCGCCGTGCGGAAAGCGGGTGCGCAGGTCGTAGCGCTCCCCAATCAGGGCGCCAACGTCGCCGCCATTCCAACCAAACCGTCAACAACGCCACCAGGCAATGACACGATTGGTTATTGGCAGCAGCGCGCGGACTATCGCATTGTAGCGACGCTTGATGAACGCCTCAATGCGATACATGCAACGGGAACGCTGACGTATGTCAACAAGAGTCCCGATGCGCTAACTGAGTTGTGGATTCATCAGCATCTGAATGCATTTCGTCCGGGTTCGCGCTGGAGTGCGGTTGATGCGAAAGAGGGACGAGTGCGTTTTCAGAATCTCAAGGATCCTGACTACGCGTACGAGCGATTCACGGCGCCGCCATTGATCAATGGTGTGGCCGTGCGTGCTGAATATCCGATTTCACCGGATAGCACCGTTGTGCGTTTGGCGTTGCCGCGTTCACTCGCGCCGGGCGATTCGGTGGTTGTGCAGTTTGCGTGGGATGCGCGTCCGTCAACGACGGTGCGACGTCAGGGACGTCGTTTGCGCAGCTACGATTTCGCGCAGTGGTATCCCAAGGTTGCGGTGTATGATCGTCAGGGTTGGCATCCAAATGCGCTCGTGCCGGCGGGTGAATTTTACGGCGAATTTGGCACGTTTGATGTGACGCTCGTGTTGCCGATGGATCAGGTTGTCGGCGCGACGGGAGTGCCCGTTACCGGCGATCCCGGTTGGGTGCGTGTTGCGTTGCCTGGTGGACGTTTGCCACGTACCGCGGCCGAAGCGTATCCCGATGTTCCGTCCGTTCCGCAACCAACACTGCCAAACGGCACGCGGGCGGTGCGTTTTTATGCACGCAATGTGCATGAATTTGCATGGAGCGTTTCGCCGGGATTTCGCTACGAAAGTGCGGAGTATGTGCGCGAAACACCGGCCGGTGGTTTGCGGTATCCGGTGTGGCTAACTGTTCCGATTCACGTCCTGTATCGCATTGATGCGCCGGATGATTGTGCGAGACAAATCGCCATCGCGCCGCCGGATACCGTCCCCGCGCAACGTCGCATTGACGCGTGCGTGAACAGCGCGCTCACACAATGGCGTGATGGTAAATCCGTCGGATATGGACAGACTGCGCTCAAATGGCTGGAGTCGATTTACGGACCGTATGCGTATCCGCAAATGACGATTCTCAAGCGCGCGGATACCGGCGGCACCGAATTTCCCATGATGCAGCAGAACGGAAGTGCATCGCTTGGACTGACGTTGCATGAAGGCGGACACATTTTTTCATTCGGCATTCTTGGAAACAACGAATGGCAGTCCGGTTGGATGGATGAGGGGTTGACGTCATATCAAACCGCGTGGCAGGGCGGCAACACTCGCGTTCCGCTTGCGGCAAAACTTGCGGCGATGAATCCGCGCGATCCGTCCATGCCTGGTGATACAGCCCTTTCGAACGGACGCACTCGTCTGGATACGATTGCGGTTCGCTACAACCGATTGATTGCTGAAGGCTCGGTGCAACCCATCGGCACGCGTGCGGATTTGTTCGGAAATTTTGCGATCTACAACGGCGCAGTGTACGGACGTGCGCAGCAGATGTACCAGGCGCTGCACGACGTGTTGGGCGACACCGATTTTCGCGCGTTTCTCAAGGACTATTACTCACGCTGGGCGCTCCGCCACGTCGATCGGTGGGCCATGCAAGGCTCGGCCGAACGTGTGAGCCGAAAGTCGCTGGACTGGTTCTTCAACCAATGGATCAACGGCCTCGGCGTTGTCGATTACGCATTGCGTAGCCCAAGCGTCCAGAAAACGGCAACTGGCTGGACCGTGCGTGTACAGCTCGAAAAAGCCGGGACGTATCGCCATCCCATGCCGGTCGGTGTCCGAACGGCGAAAGGCTGGGTTATGGCTCGTGGCGACGCGATGAAAGATTCGCAGCAACTGGAGATTCATGTGACGTCGCAGCCCGACGCCGTCTGGCTCGATCCGTTCGCCTCAACCGACAGCCAGACTGCAAAGTTTTATCGCATCAACCTCAGGTAGCTCAAGCCGTCGCATTACCGCAGAACATCAACACGCAACTTTCATCAACACATTTCATGACGTCGTCGCAGACGTCATGTGCAACCGAACTGCCGGAGCTTGAAGATGAGTGGACCCGCCGAAGTACGTCGCGTGAACAAGCCGTGGGGGTATGAAATTATCTGGGCGCACACAGATCGCTATGTGGGCAAGATTCTGCATGTGAACGCAGGCGAACAGCTTTCGGTGCAGTATCACGAACGCAAAGACGAAACCGTCTATCTGCTTTCGGGCGAAATGAAATATTGGGTGCAGTTGCCGGGCGACACTGAGCTCCGTGATCAGCTTCTGGTGGCGGGTCAGTCGTTCCGCATTACGCCGCTGACCGTGCACTACATGGAAGCGATCACCGATTGTGATGTGCTCGAGGCATCAACGCCCGAGCTGGACGACGTTGTGCGAATCAAAGATCGGTACGGCCGAGAGGGAACGAGCGCGCCCTGAGTGTTGCTGCTTGCGTAGCTTGGCGCGATTATAAGGGGTCTGCCAATGGCCCCCGTCCTTCGTGGGCTCCCGCCACCCTAGCACGAGTTTCCTACCGATGAAGGTCATCATTCCATTGGCCGGGAAGGGTACGCGTTTGCGTCCCCATACCCACGTAACACCAAAGCCCATGCTGAAAGTGGCGGGGCGTCCCGTCATGAGTTACGTCATGGACGACGTAGCGAAACTTGGCGATGTCGAACAGGTGGTGTACATCACCGGCCACCTGAAAGAGAAGGTCGAAGCATTTGCGAAGGGCGCGTACAAATTTCCAAGTGTGTTTGTGGAGCAATTGGTGCAGGACGGCACCGCTGGCGCGGTAAATCTTGCGCGGCCCTGGATTGATCAACCGGTGTTGATTGTTTTTGTCGACACAATTTTTGACGCTGATCTTTCGGTCGTGCACGATCTTGATGCCGACGGTGTGATCTGGACAATGGAAGTCGAAGATTATCAGCGCTTCGGCGTGGTGGTCACAGATCATGACGGTTTCATGACAAAGATTGTCGAAAAACCAAAAACGCCCATCTCAAAACGCGCGAATATCGGGCTCTACTACATTCGCAACTGGAAGTTATTGTTCGAAGGAATTGATCACGTGTTGACGACACCTCCGCACAAAGGCGAGTGGTATCTCACGGATGCGTTTCAATACATGATTGACAAAGGTGCACGTATTAAAGTTGTGGATGTTGAGGGTTGGTACGATGCTGGACAACTCGAGACGCTGCTTGCAACTAACCGCACGATGTTGGAGAAAGGTCGCGCTCGCCAGCCTGAAGAGTTGGGTGCTGGAGCGAACATACTGGCGCCGGTCTACATCGAAGATGGTGTCACGATCGAACATTCAACGGTGGGACCAAACGTCTCACTCGGAAAAGGAAGTAACGTACGAAACTCTACGCTGCGTGACTGCGTGATTGGTGAGAACGCCGACATTCAGGACGCAACGCTGCACGATTCGTTCATTGGTGACGCCGCCGTTATTCGCGGGGTATCCGGTGCACTGAACGTCGGTGATCAGAGTGAAGTACGCATCGACACCAAAGGGCCGGCGCAATGACCGACGATCGCGAAACGCAGGGTAGAGACGGCGAAGACGCACACGCGTCTCCGTCAGCCGACGCTTTGGGCGTGACGCGTCGTGAGTTGCTCGCCCGCGCCGCCACCGTTGCCGGTGCTGCGCTCGTTGGAGGTGCCATTACCGGCACACCAGCGCGATTGCTCGCCGCCACCGATGAGTGGCGGGTTGATCTTGCCCCACCGCCGGCGCCCGATCAGCAGCGAATGTTGGGCGTGCCGTTTGAGAAGCATGCGGTGGTGCGTATTGCCATCG
>JBDTTO010000193.1:0-6166 GCA_039930585.1 Gemmatimonadaceae bacterium | reverse complement strand
AAATGCGGTTGATGACACTGCACCCGCCTTGCTTGAGCGATGCCAAGTGACATCGCTTTTGCTTTCAGCAGAAAGTCATCAGGTCCGTCACCCACTATTTGCAGTGGAACGTTCGTGTCCGCAATGCGCGCGAAAGCATCAAGCAGATTCGCGACGCCTTTTTGTGCATTCAACCGACCAACAAACAGAATACCCAATCGTTGCCGACTGTCTGTTGGTGGCACGAACACCTTCGTATCAACTGGCATGCCGCCGACGCGCACATTCGATGTTGGAACGATTCGCATTGCGGCTTCGGCCAGCCAGCGCGATACAGCTGTTACCACGCGCGCGCGCAGCAGTACCTGTTGCATGATGCCATGCGAAGCTTTGATGCCTTGCGCGAGTCGAACGTCCGAGCCGTGCATTGTTATGACAAGGGGTACTGGAAGTCCTGCGCCGACACCTGCACTCCACGCGCACAATCCGGCGGGAAACCACCAGTGTGCGTGCACAATGTCATACGGCTTGCCGTCGCGGACGGCTTGTTGCACTCGCGCGCGAAGGCGACGACGCAAATGATATAACAATCCAGCAAGCGCAAAACGCGCGCCCCATCCAGCTTTCACATCTTCGGCCATGCGGCCGCTGTAAGCCAACGTCATGCGATGCGGTGACGCGTAGCGCACGCGTTCAATTGAAATGCCTTCGATTACGTCAGTGCCCGAAAGCGTTTCTGAACCCGGCGCGAGAATATCGACCGAAACTCCGGCACTGCGTAGCGCCACTGCGAGACGCAGCACAAACGAACCTGCAGCGTCACCTGCGAAGCGCGGTACGTTGTGGGTGACAAACAAGACGCGACCCGAAGGTCGCGTGTCAGCCGGCATCGGAGTGTGGCGTGGAATCCGAACTGCTGCCCGACGATTTCGGCGCACCGCGCGCACTCAGCGCTTCTATCTCACGTCGCAACTCGCGCACTTCGGCGCGCTGCTGCGCGATGAGTTCTCCCATGAGGCCACTGGCGAAGAAGATTGATCCGAGCACGAGGCACGTCTGGATGAGCGTCCACGCCCAGCGTTGACCTTCGCCTGAGACAAGCAGCCGCCCGAGCGCCGCCACGCCCGCGAGCACACCGAACGCGAACAGCGCTGCTCCCAACATACCAAACGCGAGCAGCGGTTTTTGTCCGAAGCGCAGCTCGAACCAAACGGACAACATGTCAAGCACGCCGATTGGAATGCGTGACAAGCCGAACTTGGATTTTCCGCTGTGTCGCGGATACAACGGCATCGGTACTTCGGTCACGCTATAACCGTTCGCGTGTGCGAGCACGATCATGTAGCGATGCCAATCCGGACGCATCGGCAAGGACTGCATGACTTCGCGACGATACGCTTTGACATTATTCAAGTCGCGCACCGGAACATCAAACAACGAACGACTCAGTTTGTTGTAGATGCCGGAAACAAACGCCTTGTTGTATTGGCCTTCCTTGTAGCCGGTGACCATGTCGGAATCACCGTGCAAAATTGGCTGTACCAGGCGCGGGATGTCTTCCGGCTTGAATTGCAAGTCGGCCGGATAGAACACGAGAATGTCCGCGACGGAATTGCGATATCCTGTAGCGAGCGCCTCAGCAATACCACGTTGCGCGCGATGACGGACGGGATGCAGAAACGAGTACTGTTTGGCGAGCTCCTGAAGAAGCGCCCAACTGTTGTCGGACGAACCGTCGTCGATGACAACTACTTCGTACGTTTCCTTGGCCGCTTTGAACGTCTCGGCGCACTGCTCCATGAACATCGCGAGGTTGCCTGCTTCATCCTTGGCCGGCACCAAAACGCTGACGTCAACACGATTCACTGCAACAGCGCGGCTCAGACGCGTTTGCGCATGCGCGCGGGAAGAACCCCCAACTGGTCGCGATACTTGGCAACAGTGCGACGCGCGATCTGCACACCGGTCTGCAACAGAATCTCAACGATCGCTTGATCGGTCAGTGGATTTCTGGTGTCTTCGCCCGTCACAAGCTTCTCGATTTGATCCTTGATGCCGCGCGCCGATACGTCGTCGCCGTCGGTGGTGGACAATCCTGACGAGAAGAAAAATTTGAGCGGCAACACACCGCGCGGTGTCTGCACAAATTTTTCATTGGTCACGCGACTCACCGTTGACTCGTGCATGCCCACTGCTTCGGCAACTTCACGCAGCGTGAGCGGATGCAGGTATTGCACGCCGCGCTCGAAGAAATCGCGCTGACGATCAACGATGTAGTGCATAACCTTGAGCACAGTCTGTCGACGTTGCTCGAGCGCCTGGATCATCCAGTTGGCAGAATTCAGTTTGCTGGCGATGAAGTCTTTGCTTTCGCCGTCAAACTGTTTTTTGTCTCGCGCGATTTCCTGATACACACGCGACAACTTCAGCCGTGGAAGATTGCCATCGTTCAGAAACACGTGATACTCGCCGTCGATGCGATCGATGACGAGATCCGGAATGATGTAATTGTCACTCGCGGCAGAATAACGAAGTCCCGGCTTGTGATCGAGCTTCGCGATTTCGTCAGCGGCGCTTTGCACAAGTTGCGGGCTGATACCGAATCGTTTGGCCAATTCGTTCCAGCGGTGCGCAATGAGTTCGTCAAACGCATCTTCGACCAGGCGATACACGAGCGATTCGCCGTGACCTGCAGCTTTAATCTGCAATCGCAGGCATTCGCGAAGATCGCGCGCACCAACTCCGGGAGGATCAAGCTCCTGGATGATGGTCAACATCGCGGAAACTTCTGCTTCGGTGTACGGGTCGACCACGATGTCATCGTCGCGTTCTTCCATCTCGTGCGTGAGCACTTCGTTCACGCTATTGCGAATATCTTCGAGTGAAATTGCGAGATAACCGTCGTCATTGATGTTGCCAATAAACTCGTCAGCCAAAAACGCCTGACGTGGCGTCAAATCAATGAGACCGATTTGCTCCTTGAGATGATCGGAGAGGTCGCGCGTATCAACCGTGACGGGTTCGTACCATTCACGATCTTCGTGCTCCTCGCGCATGCCGCCGGTTTCGAAGCCATCAAGCAACACGGCTTCCCAATCGACATCATCGTCTCCGGTTTTTTCCGGCTCCGTCTGCGCTTCAGTAACGGATTCGGCCTCGGTGAGATCCTGCGGCTCCGTATCCTCGTCGGAGTCCTCAGGCGTTTCGCTCTCGTCATCTTCCGGTTCGACCAGCTCAAGAAACGGGTTCGTCAGCAATTCCTGCTTGAGATGCTGCTGCAAATCGAGCAAGGGCATGTACAGCAGATCCATCGCCTGATAGAGGCGTGGATTTACCTTGAGCTCCTGTCGGAGCGAGGCGTTCTGCTGAAGTCCGTTTCTCACTGCGTTACTTCCTCCTGTTGCTCGGCATCGGCAAAACGCGAACGCAAACGCGCCGTCAGCGTAGAGCCGAGGTAATCCCTCGAAACGTTATCATCAAACACAAGTTCGCGCACTGTTCCTGACACTTTCACTCGTCCTTCGAACATGATGTAGGCGCGATCGACAATGTCCAGTGTCTGCTCGACATTGTGGTCGGATATGAGCACGCCAATGCCCCGTTCGCGCAATTTGCTGACGATTTCCTGAATTTCCTGAACCGCAAGTGGGTCGACGCCGGCAAATGGTTCGTCCAGCATCATGAAGTGCGGCCGGGTAACGAGCGCCCGCGTAATCTCGAGACGACGACGTTCTCCGCCGGAAAGTTGGTAAGCCTTGCTGTGCCGCAGGTGCTTGATCTTCAGTTCGTTCAACAGCGATTCGAGGCGTTCAGCTCGTTCTTTTGAGCTGATTGGCAGGGTTTCGAGAATTGCCAGAATGTTGTCTTCGACGGACAGCTTACGAAACACGGATGGCTCCTGCGACAGATACCCGAGGCCCTGACGCGCCCGTTTGTACATGGGCATGTCAGTAATATCGGTGCCATCGAGGTGAATCCGGCCTTCAAGCGGTTCGATCAGTCCGACAAGCATGTAAAAAGTCGTCGTTTTTCCAGCGCCGTTGGGCCCCAGCAAACCGACAATTTCTCCCTGTTGCACCTGCAAATCGACGTCATTCACGACGCTCCGGCCCCGATAGACCTTGGAGAGGCCCTTGGCCTTGAGTGTTTTGCCGAACGGAGCGACAACGGCCGCAGAACTCATCGGCGTTGCAGAGTGTGCGGCCAGATGGTCGCCCGTCAGCCGCAACGCGCCTGCGGTGTCAATGCGGTGAGCCTTGACGTTTTGCCAAAGTTCGTCTGCAAACTTTACGCGACTGTCAATTCCCGAGATTGGACCGTCGGGAAATAACAGACTCTCAATATCCACGAGCCGAGGGAGCAACGAGGTCGCGAGGTGTGCGCGCACTTCGTCCATGGACAGACGGCCTGCTTCCTGGGCAACATCACGTCCGTCTTTCTGCCAGGCCGCCAGGTGCGCGGCCCGATAATGAGTTGCAATCTCCTGCAGCGTGGCAGAGCCGGTGTCATCGGCCGATTCCAGCACGGCGCCCAATGCTGTTACGAGCGCGCGGTCGCCCTCAGCCGCCTTCTCCAGAATTGAGGCAAGCTGTTCGGCGCCGTTTTCGTTCGGAATACTGGGTTCGGTCATCGCGTGCGGGGATTGCGTGGAGGCAGCAAGGCAATTGATGCGCGTGACCACACCTGAGTTGGTTCGCGCGACGGTAAATCCGGCAAGCTGGGCGAGTTCGGATTCACCTTTGAAATTGTCGGTGGCTTTTTGGGCTTCTTTGTCTTGGTGGTATCAAGCGTCGAGTCCTGAACGGGCTCGTAGTACGAGCCGGATGCCGACGAATCTACGGCGATTTCTCGTACCTGACCGCTATCAAATCTCACGACCAAGTGTTTCCCGCGGATGTAATTAATCGCGGGCGGAAACAAAGGACCTTGTCGTGAAGCAATCTGTACTTTCGAACTCGCGTTGCCGTGCGCGGTCACTTTCTTGATTTGCGTTTTGGCGACCGTATCACCTTTCGCTTTCACGCTGTCGAACTGTGCGAAGACGCTGTCACCGCGCAACACGTCATCCTCTTCGGACTTGATCTTTTCCGGATCGGGTTTGCTGATGATGACGGCAGTTCCAAATGCGCGGAACTCGCGCAGCAGTTGATTCGGCAACAGAATATCCAGTGAATCAGCTTCAAGATTTCGATCTTTGGTATCGGCTTTCGCGCGCCCCGGACCATACGCGTACGCACGATCGATCTTCTTGTCGATGAGACGCATGTCGATCATTTCGGCGCTCATGTTGACGTCGCCCGACTTGGCCTTGCTCAGATGTTTTGCCAACACGCGGTCGAGCACAGAGTCACGCGTAAACAAATCAATGGTATCGCCGGACAGCGTGAACGGTTGTTCTTTTGAAGTCGATTGAATGTTGGCTGCACGAATGAGTCGCGCGTTGCCGGTTGGTTTGTAATAACTGGCGGAGTCACTCTTTCCCGTAACGTCAGTCCGGAGAATTGCGACGTTACCCCAGGCCACAAGCAGGCTGTCTCCGGTGTCTTGCATGACACTGGCACTGACCTTGACCGGCGGTAATGGTTTGCCGACTGAATCTTTCTGTTCGATTTGAACAAGCGGGTTATTCGGCGCATACAAAAGCGATGTCGTACGAATGCCTTCCATCACGCGCGAGTATTCGATTTTTGGTCCAACGAAAAGTGAACCGGATTTGAGTTGTGTCGCCTGGACGTTGCCATCCGCGTACAACTTTCCTTCCTTGATGAAATACGTGGCATGGTTGGCTGTGACGCGAAACTCACCTTTGTCCTCGTACGTCACGTTGCCGAACAAATTCACATAACCGGTTTGTTCGTAGTACTCCGAACTGTCCGCCTTCAATTTGTTCTTTTCGCCTTCGCAAAACCCAACAAAGCCGCCGCCTACCATGAGGTTGCTGCTGGAGTCGTTCTGACGGGCGTACGTGAAACGCGCAGTCTCAGGTGATTCGTCTGTGTTCAGAACGCACTGCTTGGCCGGTTTTTTGGCGGGAGTTTTGGCGGGTGGTTTGCCTGCAACAACTCTCGCGCTGTCGGCTGTCAGCTTCTTGAGCGAGTCGGCAACGCGAAACAGCGAATCGCGATTGATGTCAGCTTTTTTTGACGTGTCGTTCACAGTGGGAACGACCACTCTGCGCGGACTATCG
>JBDTTO010000192.1:0-6169 GCA_039930585.1 Gemmatimonadaceae bacterium | reverse complement strand
CCGAAGATTTGTCGCAGGACGCTTTCATCAAGGTCCTGAACCACATCGATCGCTATAGCCCCGAGTTCAAGTTCTCGAGCTGGCTGTTCAAGATCGCGAACAATGTGGCCATCGACCACCTGCGCCGGCGGCGCATCGACACCATCAGCATGGACGGTTCGCCCAACGCCTCAACGGCGTCAGAGGTTGAAGCGTCTACCCTTGAACTGGGTGATGGTCAAGAAAGCGCGCTTGATGAGATGGAGGCGAAGGAGCTGGGTAGCTCCATCGAACGAGCCATCGGCAGTCTCCGTCCGGAATACCGGTCATGCATCATGCTGCGGCACGTTGAAGGGCGGTCGTACGAGGAAATCGCGGCGACCCTCGACTTGCCGCTGGGCACTGTGAAAACGTACATCCATCGAGCCAGACACGAACTTCGGAAAGCGCTGGAGCACACTCGTGAATGAACTGCGAGTTTGTGACGTCTACCCTGTGTGGCGGTCTAGTCGTAATAGCCGAAAAGTTCGTGAAAACGGGCAAATCTTTTTGAAACTCCCAGAACGGCACCGCGTAAGAAACGGTGGAGGCATTTATGCTTGACAGGCACTTAAGAACAGACGAGATCGATCTCCTTCTCGATGGTGAGGAAGGTTTTGGCGTGGCGCCCCTGCGGGCTCACGTCCGTTCTTGCGTTCAGTGTCAAATGGACCTCGATCGGGCGCGCGAGGTCGTTTTGCTTCTTGATGGTCTTCCGGACTTCGCACCGTCCGTGGCGTTTACTGACAAAGTCATGAGCCAGGTGCAGGTGTTCGAACCCTGGCACGCAGCAGCGCTCACGACTGCCGCACGGTTCGTTCCAGCAAGCAGGCCGGCCCGCGTCGCGGCCGGAGTCGGTGCGGCGGCTGGTGCCGGGCTCCTGACCGCAGCATCGGTCTGGGCGGTCTCTCGCGCTGATATCGGATTGTTGTTGGCGCAGGTCGGCTTGGAGCGTGTGCAGCAGCAGTTTGCGGACGCACTGCGTGACGTCGCGTCTGCCGCTCTTGGCCAGTCTGCCCTCGACATGTTGCAGTCGGGCAGCGCCGGGTTTGCGGCATTGGCCATTGGCGGATTTGTCGCCACTGTTGGTGTTGCGGTCGTGGGGCTACGCGCTCTCGCAACCGCCTCCCGCAGCCGGCGCCACTAGTTCAATGGTACGTCAGCGAGCGCTTCGGTTCGCGCTCCTGCTGGTAGCTCCACTGCTGCTGGTTCTCACTCCGCTCGCCAGTCAGGCGCAAAGCGGTCCGGGCCAGATTGAGCGGGCCGTGGGCCACGCAGTCGAGACGCTCGCCAAAACCGCCGAAACGGCTGTCGCCGCATTTTCGTCCGAATGGCCAGCTGTAGTCCAGACAACTGGCGAGCGTGTCGACGTAAGTAGTGCGCAGCGTACGAAACGCGCGCTCAAATCCGTCGGTGGCGTGGTCGCCATCGGCGTGATCATTGCACTGGTCGTCTTGGTTTCAGCACAAGAACCGCTCGAGGCAGTCGCACGCGCTGCTGAACGCGATGTCTCAGCCAGCTTCTGGGTTGGATTGCTGTGGCAGGCGCTTGCGGTGCCAATTGTTTTGACGCTGACGTTGTTGTTGGCTGTCACGATCATCCTGATTCCGGCAATTCCCATCGCAATGCTGGCTTGGGCGCTGGCCTACGCCGGCGCATATACACTCGGCCTGTTTGCAGTGGCGCTTGTTCTGGGAAGAGCGGTGTTGGGACGCAGCACGACGCACAATCGTCGGGCGCTCTTGTCGAGCCTCATGTGCGGAATGATTCTGCTGTCCATTGTGTGGTTTGGTGCGGCGTTTGTCGTAAGCGCACCGGTGATTGGGATTCTCGCACGGCTGATTGCGCTCGCGCTTACATGGGTTGCAGCAACTGTCGGCCTTGGCGCGGTCGTGCGCTCACGCGCGGGTACGATGCGTGAGCATATTGAAGTCACGACGGAAACATCGATTCCGTCCTGGCAAACACCCACCCCCGTGTTTGGAGTTGTGGCGGCACGTCGCCCGGCTCCAGTGAGTACGTCAACGCCGGAGTAACCGTGATGAATGCGCGTCTTGTTTGTGGAGTGTTGTTCTCGGCCCTCTGCGCATCGTCACTGCAGGCACAATCCGGCATCGTACATGTGGTGATCACAACCGCTGCTGGAGTGATTGAAGCCGATCTCGATTCGGCGCACGCGCCAATTACGGTGACAAACTTTCTTCACTACGTGGATGCAAAGCGTTACGACGGCGGACGTTTTCATCGCACGGTGAAGTTGGATAATCAGCCTGACAAAGACGTCAAGATTGAAGTGAGTCAGGGTGGCACAGCACGCGTGCAAGGTGCGCAAAGTTGGCCTGCAATTGAATTGGAGCGCACCAACGTCACAAAGATCACGCACGGAGATGGCGTGCTGTCGATGGCGCGTGGCGGCGTGAATACTGCGACGTCAGATTTCTTTATTACGATTGGCCCGCAGCATGAATTGGATTTCGCCGGCAAGCGGAATGCGGACGGACAAGGTTTTGCTGCGTTCGGTCACGTCACGAAAGGAATGGACGTTGTGCGCGCGATTCAGAAAAGTCCCGCCACGGAGCAGAATCTGACGCCACCGGTTTCGATCACGGGTATTATTCGCAAAAAATAGGGCTTAGTTCGAAATGCGTTTTATTCGCGGAAACGCGGCGACGCGAAGGACCGCTCGATTGTACGCCAACAAAAATTTTACGCTTTGAAAAGCACAACCACCGAGCCACGTCGCAGTTGCAGTTGATTGGCCGCATGACCATTGCGCACCGCCAGCTCGACAAATCCGCTTGAACCAACAACCGCCAAAGTCTCGCCGCTATCAACGTCACCATACGTGCGCACGATTTCAATTTGACGATTCGCGGCCAGCACAACGCCGCCAGTTCGTGTAACCAGATTGGTCAGCGCGTTACCGAATCGATCAATCGTAAGAACTTCACCAACAATTCCGCCGTCGGCGCGACGGTGGGCCTCCGGAGTGCGTCGGCGCACAGGATTGGGCCACGGTTCACCGATTGTGTAGATGCTGCTGCCGTTTGCAAGAAGCGCTGCAGCGGGAGCGAACACGTCGCGGCCGTGAAATGTTTCTGCCGCATTCGCGGGAATCGGTAATGCAACAGCTTCAGCGTCCATCGCGAACAATGCTGGCGACAACACACCGTTGTCGGGGCCTACCAGGAACTGACCACCACTGGCCACCGCGATGGCGGCACGCTCTGTACCGACGCCAGGATCGACGACTGCCAGGTGCACAGTTCCTGCTGGAAAGCGCCGCCAGTAGCGAGCCAATGCCATGCGGCCGGCCTCAACGTCTTGCGGCGGGATATCGTGCGACAGATCCATAATTGTCGCGCCGGGTGCCGCAGTGCTCAGCACACCCTTCATTTCCGCGACATAGCCGTCAGCGGTACCAAAGTCTGTCAGCAGGGTGATGATTGGCACGATCGGGGGAGCGGTGCGGTTTGAGTGTCTTTATGTACGGGCCGCGGACATTCCGTAAACACAAAGATGGGGTATTGTTCAGCATGTCGTCATCTCCATTTACTCGATTGCCGGTAGCGTTAGCAATAGCGCTGTTTCTGGCTGGCTCTACACAGTCCGCGGCACAGCAGACCGCAGGATCAGTTCGCGCGCGCGCGCTGGCAGAAGAACAGGCCAAACGCGACCGCTTGGCCGAAGACAATTACGGCGTCATTGACGGCCTGGTCACGGACACGCTGTTGCATCCAATGAACGTCGCTGACGTCACTGTTGTTGGTACCGGCGCGCGCGTTACGACGGGTGAAAGCGGAAAATTCCGATTCCAGAAAGTGCCGCCGGGGCAATATCTCCTGGTGGTGCGGCGCATTGGATATGCGCCAGCGTCGGGCGTCATTTTGGTGAAGGCGCTGGACACGCTGCGCCTTAGCTACATGATGGCCCGATCGATCGTTGCGATGGATACCATCAGGGTAAATGCAACGCGTGTGTCTCTGCGTATGCTCGAGTTTGAGGCACGCGCCAGGGCGGGTTTTGGCCAATTCATGAATCAGGCTACAATTGACCGTCGGCCCTCGCTGCAAGCCATGGATTTGTTGCGGCAATTTCGCGGCATTGAAGTTTCACGTAATACCAGCGGTGCGTTTGCTGGAACGTTTGCGCTTTCAAAACGTGAAGGTGGCGCGATGAAAGGTGGATGCCCGATGCAGGTTTTGCTGGATGGTATTGTATTGCCGAGAAATTTTGATCTCGAACTGCTCCCGCCACCCAAACAGCTCGCCGGCATTGAAGTGTACGAGGGTGCCGCGACGATACCACCACAGTTTGGTGGCGCAGATCGAAGTTGCGGATTGATCGCTGTGTGGACGCGCGACGGATACTAGCTCCGCACAATTTGCGATCGATATCAACGAGCCCGATTCTCACGCGGAGAGTCGGGCTCGCTGCTGTCTGCAGGAATTTTCCTGAAGCCAACGCAAGCGCTCATCGTTTTTCCGGTACGTACAAAACGCCCGATGGATTTCTCCATCGGGCGTTTTGAATTTCAAACTCGCAAACTCAGACTAGAGGCAACCTGGTCCCGCGAGATTGCCGGTCTTGCCAGCACGTGACAGGCACTCGGCCTGCGGAATTGGCTGAACCTTTGCCACGAAATGCTTGTTCGTGCCGCTCGTGATATCGATCGGGAGCTGATCGAGGCGGTTGTAGCGACGCATATCAATCCAGCGATTGCCTTCGAACATCAGCGAGTAACGCTTCTGCAAGAGGAGTTCGGTGAGAATGGTTGCATCGGGTGAAGCCGTCGTGAGCGTTGACGGAGCCAGTCCACCAGAGTTAACGCGAATCTGGTTGATGATGGCAATCGCGCCGGCCTTATCAGCCGTCGCCAGCAATCCTTCCGCCTTGATCAGCAGCAGCTCTTCGTTGCGAATGACTGGCAGTGAGCTTGCAGTGGTTGGATAGATGTTGAAGCCCGTCGTTGATTCGATACCCAGTCCCTGCGGGCCAGAGCGCGCCGGACGTGTACCGATTTTTGACGTGTAACGATCGTCTTTCGTAATGCCGTCCGCTTTGAGCGGAGCGTCAGTCGTGAACGAACCGTGTGCGTACAAATCCGTGTTGTTCGTAACGCTGAATGGATTTGTGTTATCACCGGTCGCGGTCGAAAACGGCAGATAAACGCCCACGTCAAACTGTGCTTTGGTCGTGGCGGCGGTATTGATGAACGATGCATTGACGGCGGCCAGAGAACGCCCCCATGCAGCCGCACCACCACCCGACGTCGCGTAGTACGATTCCGCACGTGCCAACATGGCCTTGGTGAACAACAGGAACGTGGCAGGCGTGTTAAAGCCGTTGAATCCCGTGTGCAGCGTGAACGGGAATGCGGCACCGCCTGCTGCCAAATCGGTCGCCGCCGAATTGAGCTGCGCCGTGATGTACTTGTACGCCGAGTCACGCGACACAAATGGCGCGAGCACCGTTGCGTCGACGTTCTGGTCAATCACCAGCCCGAGTGTGTCACGTGTCGAGATGATGGTCATCAGTTCGACGGCCTCGAGGGTTTTTGTGAAACCCAGTGCGGCGCTTTTCTGCGTGGCCGTCAGTGCCGCTGAACCGGCAATGGTGCCTTTGAAATTGAAAATATCTCGCAGGTTGAAATACGGACCGGCCCAATTTTCAACAGCAAAACCTGACGGATCAAGTTTGTTTTGACCCGACAGTCCGATCAAATACGCTGACGTGTTGCGGCCCTCTTGCGGAGTGTAGTTGTAGCTCTCGCGACCAAAGCGTCCCGTGGAGGAAATAAATCCGCCACGTGAATTGCGATTTTGACGCAACAACCCAGTGGCGAACAGCTGAATGGCTGCTGGATCACCGGCCGCACCAGCGACTGATGGACTGTTTGGATTGGTGATATTGAGCTTGTCCGAACTGCATGCGGCGAGCGCCATGCAGCCAGCCGTAAGCGCTATTGCAGCGCAAGACTTTGCAGTCAACGGGCGTTTGTCCTTGATGAGGTCAATGTTTGTCATGGCTTAGAACCCGATGTCGATGCTGAAGCTGAACTGGCGACTGGCCGGGAACGGAGCAAGGTCGACAAAACGATTGAAGTTGGAGTTGCCGAAGTTGTTGAATTCTGGATCGTAGCTCCAGTACT
>JBDTTO010000191.1:0-6178 GCA_039930585.1 Gemmatimonadaceae bacterium | reverse complement strand
CCTGCGCGCAATACCGCGACGACAGCGCATTCGCCAACGGTGTTATGCGATTGGGCGCCAATCGCGGGCGAAACGCCGTTCGGATGGGCGATGCAGGTGCGCGTGCCGTTAAGCGATCTCCCCATTCAACCCGACGGGACTTTTGCGATGGAGCTGATCGTCAACGAACGTCCGGCAAATCGCGCGCGTCGTCGGGGAATGCTCGAACTCTCCGGTGGCGGCGGATTCGCGTACCTGCGCGGCGATCGCGCAGAATCCAAGGACGCGCCCATTTTTTCAATTGCCGATCGCTGAGTAACCTCGCGGCATGGTCAAACCAATCATCACAGCCAGGCACGCCACACAAAGGCACGACGCGGCCTGCACCAGCTGATTCGCATGTCGGCCCGGGTTGTCGTAACGTGGGGCATGCAAATCCGCCCGATTTCCCTCATGCTTTCTGTCGTGACCGCCGGTGTTGTCGCCGCCGTCGCGACCAGTAACGCTCCACGTTCTGCCGCGCAGCCCGCGAAAGTAAAAACGTCGGCTGCATTGACTGCTGCGGATCTCCGCACGCGACTATTTCTCATCGCCGACGACTCGATGATGGGTCGCGCACCGGGCGACGCTGGAAGCTTTAAAACAACGGCGTACATCGCCGCCGAGTTTGCGCGGATGGGGCTCAAACCTGCGGGCGATAACGGAACGTGGTTTCAAAACCTGCCGTTCTATCGTCGCGCGGTCGAAAAGAAAGAAGCGCTGCGTGTCGACTCGTATTCGGCGCGTCTCGGGCCGGACTACGCACCGGCGTCCGGAAACGCGCTGTATCGCGCAGTGGATGGCGCAGCGGTGGTTTACGCCGGACTCGCGTCCGATCCGTCGACGTGGATTGACTCTGCGGCTGCGAGTGGAAAAGTCTTGTTGTTCAGCGTCATTCCGCCCGAACAGCGCACGGTTGCAAACCGACGCACAAACACCGGCGCGCTGCAAGTGTCACCGCGCTTCCGGGGCGCAAAGTCTATATTCGTTGCCGAACTCGATGTGGCCGGCGCAAGCACCGCCGCCGCAATGATTACCGGTGCACTAGTCCTCGACACCACGTGGCGAGACATTCCGCCCCTCGTGCTTGTCACCAACGCCTTCGCAGCGCGTTTGCTTGGCCGCTCGCTCATTGATGCTGCACCTGGCACGGTCGGTAGAGCGCTCTCGGGCAGCACGCGTGTCGGCGTGACGCCACTGCAATTCGCCGCACGGAATGTTGTTGGCATTCTGGAAGGAACCGATCCAACGGTGAAAGGCCAGTACGTCTCACTCACGGCGCACAACGATCACGTTGGATACGACAACTCACCGGTTGATCACGACTCGTTGCGCGCGTTCAATGCGGTCGTCCGTCCGATGGGCGCCGACTCACCAAATCGCGAACCTACCGCCACTGAACAAACGCGCATCAAACACATTCTCGACTCACTGCGCAAAGTCCGGCCGGCTCGCGCGGATTCGATTCGCAACGGCGCTGATGACGATGGTTCAGGAACAGTCGCGCTTCTCGAAATCGCCGAACTGCTGGCCAGCGGCAAACATCCGCGACGCTCAATTCTCTTCGTCTCCCACACCGCCGAAGAATTCGGACTGCTGGGGTCGCGATGGTTCACGGACCACCCCACTGTAAATCGCGATTCGATCATCAGCGAAATCGACATGGACATGATTGGCCGCGGCAGTATCCATGATTTGCCTGATGCAGGACCGACGTACCTGGAAGTGATTGGTCTGAAACGATTGAGCAGCGAGTTTGGCGAGGTACTTGAGGCCGCGAACAAGCGACAGAAGCAACCGTTCGTGTTCAACATGACGTTCGATGCTCCGGGCCACCCGCTGCAGTATTACTGCCGTGCGGATCACTACAGTTACGCGCGATATGGAATCCCCGCGGTCGCCTTTTCCCGTGGCGAACATATGGATTACCACCAGATCACGGACGAAGCCCAGTACATCGATTACGATGGGTTGGCGCGAGTGGCGACCTTCGTGAAGGATGGTGCTCTCGATTTGGCCACCCGTGACGCACGCCCCAAACTCGACAAACCCAGGGGCGATCCCAACGCGCAGTGCCGCCAATAGGGCCGATCAAGAACACGTCCAAATTTCGCATGAACGCGATTTGACGTTGACGGAGGACTGACTCCCGCGCCTATCTTTAGCGCATGTCAGAATCGCTGCTTTCCGCCGTCACCGTGGTGCTGTACGAGCCGCAAGATCCGATCAATATCGGCGCGGTTGTTCGCGCCATGAAAAATATGGGCGTATCCGACCTTCGGTTGGTCCGCCCCTGCAAGTACGATGTCACACGCATCGAGCAGATCGCGCACGACACGCGCGAACTGGCCGAAAGCATTCGACATTTCGATGACCTCGAAAGCGCGATTGCCGATTGTGTTCGCGTCGTCGCGTATTCTGCGCGCCGCCGAGCGGCCAAGGTCGAACGTCTTACGCCGCGTACGTGCGCGGCGGAATTAATCGAGCTCGCGCCCACAGGTCGGGTAGCGATCATGTTCGGGCGGGAAGATCACGGGCTCCCCAACGAAGCGATTGATCGCGCACACGCCGTCGCGTCAATTCCGACAACGGATCACAAGTCGCTTAATCTCGCGCAGGCCTGTCTGTTGGCCTTGTACGAAATTCATCTCGCGGCCGGTGATGCGACGGTCAAGCAAAAAGCACCAAGGCACGCAACAGCGCAGCCCACCGTCGAAGAGCTCGAGAAGACATTTTCCGACGCGAATGCAGCACTCCGTGCGATCGCGTTCTATCGCACGCGGAATCCGGAACTCATCATGCGATCATTGCGATCGCTGGTGTTTCGCGCAAAGCCCGACGTACGCGAACTGATGCTGCTGCGTGCCGCATCAATCGAAGTCTTGAGAACGATCGAACGCGAAAACAAACGCGCCGTTGCCGAAGCTCTGGCCGCATTACCGGGCGCTCCATCAAGTTCCGAATCGCAATCATGAGTTGCCAACGTGCGTAGCGACGATGAGATGGACGAATCAGGCGATGACGAAGCGTGGTCGGGTGAATGGCGCATTCGCGCCGAAGATGCGATTCCCGGCGGGAGTTCAACCGGCAGCAAACGGGCCGCAGCGCTGTACGGCAGTGAGTCGCACGACAGCCGGTTGCCCACGCATTACGATCGCGCCAATGGTTGTTCGCTCTTCACCACCGAAGGCGCGCGACTGATTGATTGCAGCATGGCATTGGGCGCCGTGGCCATCGGTTATGCCGATCCATCAATCACGCGGGCGGTGCAGGACGCCGCTGCCGCCGGAAACGTCAGCGGACTTCCGCATCGTCTCGAAGTTGAAGTTGCCGAACGACTGGTAGATGTGATCCCCTGTGCCGAACAAGTTCGTTTCTTGCGCACAGGTGCCGAGGCGAATGCGGCGGCAATTCGTATTGCGCGCGCATACACGCAACGCACGCACGTAATCGGATGCGGCTATTTTGGCTGGCTGGATTGGTGCAGTGACGCCGCCGGTGTTCCGGAGAGTCGCAAGTCAGAAATTTCGTGGGTGCCGTTCAATAACAGCGAGCTCCTCACAAAAGCGTTTGAGTCACGTGGCAATACGGTTGCTGCGTTGATCATCGAACCGCTGGTTGAAGAACTTGCCACCAGCGAATGGCTACAGGCAGCGCGCGATTTATGCACACAATACGGCGCGATTCTGATTTTTGACGAAGTGAAAACTGCATTCCGAATTCGGACAGGCGGCGTTCAGGATTTGCACGATATCACTCCCGATCTCTCCACGTTGGGTAAGGCACTCGCCAACGGTTACCCGCTCTCGGCCGTTGTTGGTCGCGCGGAAGTAATGCAGGCGGCCGCACAATCGTGGATCAGTTCAACGGCTGCGGCAGAAAGCACTGGATTAGCTGCGGCGCTCGCCGTACTCGACTGGCATGATCGCGTGGACGTCTGCGCTCGTCTCGAAGAAATTGGACAGACAATGCGGAAGTCGATGCAAAAAGCGTTGGAGTCAGTGCCGTCGCTCAAAATTAAGGCTGTCGGCGAACCGCACATGTTTCGACTTGTGGCCGAGAATCCAACCGATTTGGACGCGTTGGTGGCTCAGGGCACGCGTCATGGCGTGCTGCTCAAGCGTGGCGCATATCAGTTTGCATCGCTGGCCCACGACGACGAATCCATCGCGAAAATTGGCGATGGCGTTGCTGCGGCCGCGCGCGATATTGTGGCATGAGCCTCTTCAACAGCGAAGGCACGTGAACAGCGCCAGCGATCGATCGAATGACGCGCCGTTGGGTGGTGCCGCACCCCTCATCGATGTGCATGCGCACTTCCATACGGATCGAACGGGTCGCATTGATTGGCAACGTTACAACAGCTCGCGCATTTCAGCCGGTCGGCGCATCGGCGTTCGCTGCCATGTTGCATCGGTGTTAGGCTCCTGGGGAAATACATCACCCACGTATTTCTCATCGCCCACCGACACAACGTACGCCAACGATTGGATGACAACGTTTGCGCGCGAGAGTAACGGCGAAGTTCGCGCATTTGTTGCAGTCAATCCCAATCATCAAGCGCATGCAATCAGCGAAATCACTCGTGGTTTCGACGCCGGTGCGATTGGCGTGAAGCTCGCCGCCAGCCGTCGCGCCGACGACATCCTGCTTGACGAAATTTGCTCGGCCGCAGCACAATTTCGCGCGCCGATTTTGCATCACGTGTGGCAACATCGTCGTCGGGATTGGCCTAATCAGGATGCATCCGATGGTGTTGAACTTGCACGCCTCGCGGTGCGCCATCCTTCAGTAACGTTCATTCTCGCACACATTGGTGGTGGCGGTGATTGGGCACATACAAATCCTGCCGTGCGTGATGTACCAAATATCGTGATGGATCTATCAGGCAGCGGAATTGATCGCGGCATGATGGATGAGGCGGTGCGCTGGGTCAGCGCGAAACGTTTGTTATGGGCGGCCGATCTCACGCTGTGTACTGGGCTCACCAAATTGCGCGCACTCGAAGTCATGGGATTGACTGCAGACGAAATCGCTGACATTCGTTGGCGTAATGCAGCGCGCATTTTTCCGCCAGAAAGTTTTGCATCGGCGGTGACCGCATGACCGCGCCGTTCGCTTCGGTCGACGTGAATTGCTGGATTGGCGGATATCCGTTTCGCGAAGTGCCGCATCCCGAACCCGAAATTCTGTTGAAGGTTTTGGCGCGCGAAGGAATTGAATCGGCCTGGGTTGGTTATTTGCCCGGCGCGTTTCACCGCGATCCGGCACCCGCCAATCGGGTGTTGTATGCCGCACTCAAGCCTCACGGACCCACACTTCTTCCGGCACCCATCGTTCGTCCTGACTGGCCAGGCTGGACGGACGAGTTGCGGCGTGCAGTTGAGGCTGGCGCACCGGCCGTACGCGCGTATCCAACGCAATGGGGATACGGGCCGGGACATGCCGCAATTGCCGAGCTCGCTGTGGCTTGTGGTGAGGTTGGGTTGGTGCTGCAATTGACGATTCGATTCGAAGACCCGCGCCAGCGCCATTCGATGGATTCCGCTGGCGATCTGTCGGGCGCGGCCGTTCGGGCGTTGGCGCGGCTCCCTCAGTCGTCGTGTCACCTCATGGTGCTCGGAGCGGGAAGGGAGCTCATCGAAGAAATCCATTGGGGACTCACCCCTGATGAGCAAAGTCGCGTCTGGTACGATTTTGGATGGGTTTGGGGGCCTCCGGACGACCATTTCGCGCAGCTGGTGCGCACAATCGGCGGCAATCGCTTCGTGGTGGGCACCATGTGGCCGCTGCGGTTGACGCAACAATCACGCGCATTGGTTGATCTTTTGGGGGAAAACGAGCGTCAAAATCTGGTTCTGGCGGAGGGACGTGACGTTCGCGAAAGCGCACAAAAACGCGCGCAATCCCGGATTTAATTTCCGTGATTCGATTTTGCATTTTGTAGAGTGAAAAAAGGTTCCATCGGATTGCCACTATTGCACTTGCGTACAAATACTGCCCTACTCATACTTCGCGCTTGCAAAAGGCGAGCGGGCACCAACTTACGAGCTTTTACCGAGCTTATTCACACCGCAAGCTTCACTAACTCACGCCATCACGGTTGCGTCGATGACGGTCAAGAAGAAGTGGACGGTAATCCCCGGGTTTCTCGCGCTCG
>JBDTTO010000190.1:0-6183 GCA_039930585.1 Gemmatimonadaceae bacterium | reverse complement strand
AATGAGGGGCGATTCGCGCTTTCGTTCTATTGCAACTGTTTCCTTTTGTGATCGTGCACGGCGTGCAGATTGTGCTATGTCGTTGCAGACTTCAACAGCAATTGCCTGGCTTCCGCTTCCGGTAGATCCGAAATGGCGAGCTTGATTGGTTCGGCGAACGGGGGAATCAACGTTGCCGCGGTCATTTCCAGCTCTGCGCCTGCACCGGTTAAAAGGATGCTGTACTTCGCGACAACATTTGTTCGGCGATGGGTTACGGAAACAATTGTCGCGTTCCAATCACGGCCAGACTCGAAAGTCACGTCGAAGCTTGCCACTTTCGATACTGGATTTCCGACGGCTCTCAGGGCCGCTGCTGCGGCTGCGGCGCGCATCGACGGATTGATAGCGGGCAGCGCCTCGCGCAAATAAAGATCGGCCGCCGAACCCTGCTCGGCAACATTGCTCACCGCGAGTGACAGACCCTTGAGCAACTCGCTCTGCAGCTGCGCTGATTGCCCTGACAGTTCGATGGCGCGCGCCGCATAGCGCAGCACCTGCCGAGTTTCGATGCGCGCGACGTCGTCGAAAAACCAGGCGCACGACGTGAACGTGCGAAGTACTGCGCGCTCAAGCTCGAGCAACTCCTGCGCGCGGTGCAAATGGTCAGCGTTTGACGGATCTCGCAGCTCGTTTCTTGCGAATTCAGTCAACGTGCTGCCGTCATTTGCCACTACGCCGCCATATCGATCGCGTACTTCCCACGGATTGTCAGAAAAGATAGACTGACCCTCTTTCTCGAATACTTCATTGCAGGAATGAGCCAGCCAATCCATGGATTCCCGCAACGGACGACGCCAACGTTGCGATGTCTTCGCGTTGGAATCCAGCCGACAACCGCAGTCACTCCGCCACCGTTCAACACCATGCGCACAGCTCCACGACGACGGCGATACCAAGTGTACGACAGTCGTGGGCGCTTTTTCCGCAATCAACGCTGCGGCGTTCGTGACTCGAGCGTCTGTGCGTTCGGCAATCATCAACAACGCAGTCGCGAGCGCCGTATCGCCACTCTTGTGGTGATGTCCAAATGTTTCGCCATCCGTTGCCAGTGTTGTGCAACGTGAAGACAGGACGTATGAATCCCCTTGAAACGGTGCAAGACGCTGCGCCAGTGCGCCTGGATTCTGCAGCAGATTTCCAAAAGCAACTTCACCTGCCAGATTTCCGTCGTAGGGAAGGATAGCGAGCGATCGACCATGGTTGTCGCGCCACCGTACGGGCATTCCATCGCCTGATGCGCCGCGAATCTGATATGGTGCAAGAATGGTGAACTGCACGCCTTCGTCGGCCAGAACTTCCAGCGTTTCTTCGTCGACGGCGCATTCGGGAAGCCACATGCCTTGTGCTTCGCGTCCAAATCGACGGCGAAAGTCTGCGAGCCCCCAGCGAACTTCGGTGACTTTGTCGCGACGCGATGCGAGCGGAAGAATGACGTGATGATAAGGTGCGGCAATGGCGTTGCCGTAACCCAAACGCTTCACGCTGGCGGCGTCACCTTCGATCATCATTTGCAGCGTGCGTGGCGCTTCCTGCTGAAGCCATTCGCAAAGTGTTGCACCTGCGTCAAACGTACACCACGCATACATGTTCATAACGCGCAACAAGCCTGAACGCGCGTCTGGATCGCGAAGCGCCGCGCGTTTGTCGCGCGCGCGAATTTCCACGGCGCCCAATCGCTCGTAACACTCACGATTGATACGCGTATTCCAGTCATGATCGGGTAACGCTGACGGCTCGGTCTCAACCACTTCGAGCCACGGATCTTCACGCGGCGGTTGATAACAGTGTGCCTGAATCACCACCGATTGTTGCGGTGTCATGATTCAGCGCAGGTTGATTGACGAGTACGCCCAACAGGTGCGAACATTGCGATGCAGATCAACGGCCCCGCGCGATGTTGATGGCCTTGCGATAAACTTCGGCGTACCGATTCGCCGAAAGGTCCCAACCGAATTCGCGGCCCATCGCTTCATACATGCGCGGATTCCATTCATCGCGTTCGGACCAACGGGCCAGGGCGCGCGAAATTGCGCGATCAAGTGCAGCCGGCTGGAACTCGTCAAACAGAAAGCCGGTTACATCGTCTTCAACGGTGTCCGCAATGCCACCAACGCGTCGCGCAACTGGAAGCGCGCCGTAACGCTGCGCGCGCATTTGTGTGAGGCCGCATGGTTCGTACTGCGAGGGCATCAGGAAAATGTCAGAACCGGCAATCAGCCGATGTTCGAGACGATCCGTGAAGTCGAGCTGCACACCGATGTTATTTGGGCGCGCGGCGGCGAGCTGTGTGAGTGCGTTTTCGTACTTGGGTTCGCCCGCCCCAAGAAAAACAAAATGCGCATCCAGATTCCACACGAGACGCGAATTGAGAATCAGGTCGATGCCTTTCTGCGTTACCATGCGCCCGGTCAGGCCAAACATCGGAGTGCGCCGGCGGAGCGGCAATCCAAATGATCGTTGCAACGCCGCTTTGCACTTCGACTTATCCGACGGATCTTCGCGCGTGTAATTCGCGGTGATCTGGTCGTCGGTGTCAGGACTCCAGATTTTTTGATCGATGCCGTTGGTAATGCCGGTAAATCGATCACCCAACCATACAAACATTTCCTGCAACCCAAATCCGCCGCCGGGTGTGCGCAATTCGCGCGCGTGCGTCGGGCTTACTGTGACCACCATATCTGCAAAGGCGAGACCGGTCTTCAGAAAATTGATGCGACCGTACCACTCCGCCTGACGAAAGTTGTACACCTCGGGTGGCAACCCGATTTCCTGCATCGACGACTCAGGAAAATGTCCCTGATATCCCGCATTGTGCACGGACAACACGGTCGGTGTTCCGGCAAAACGTTCACGCAAATCGCCGTAGGTGCGCATGTACATCAGCGCCAGCGATGTGTGCCAGTCATGCGCGTGAATCAACACCTTGCCCGCAATGAGCCGCGGAATTCCATCGAGCACCGCACGCGAGAACATTGCAAACCGGCGCGCATTGTCAGCGTAATCGCGACCGCCCTCACCGTACAAACTCGCCCGATTGAAATATTCGGGAATGTCCACGAATACAACTTTCGGGCCAGGTGGCGAATTTACTTCGCGAAAGAAACGAACCTCATGTCCGCGGTAGCCGAGTTCAATGTGAATCGGTCGGCCGATTGGTGCGAGATCGGGAGCGTGATCCCGCACGGATCGATATAGTGGAACAAAGACAACAACTGTGGCACCGGCTTCTACCTGAAAGTTGGCGAGCCCCATTGCCGCCTCGGCCAGTCCACCGGTTCGCGCATACGGACTGTATTCAGCCGCGAGATGCACGATGGTGTACGAGCCGTCGGTGGGTGCCTGAATTGCAGGCATCCCAGCGTGTGGTGTGAACTGCCCCGGTGCCGTCATGAAAGCGCTCCTGGAAGTCAGGAAAGCGGTGGATCGTCAGGAAGCGCGTCGCCAAGAATAGACGGTGCGTAATAGCCGTTCGCATACTGCTCAACCATGCGGCGTGCCGTGAAGTGCTGGCCCGCTACACGAATAGCATGTTTCATGGTTTGGATCCACGCCAGCGGCAAATCGTCCGCATTGCGTTCGTAGTAGCGTGGAACGAGATCGTTCTCCAGCAAATCGTACAGCGCATCTATGGTGGCTTCGCCGGCGTCCGTGTCGATTTCCGGCGCTGTCGCCCAGCCGTTGTTGCCTTCAAACCCTTCTTCCCACCAACCGTCGATCGTGGAAAGCTGTGGCACTCCATTAAGTGCGGCCTTCATGCCGCTGGTGCCGGAGGCCTCTAACGGAACGCGCGGAAGGTTCATCCACACATCAACACCTTGCACGAGTAAATGTGCGAGATGCATGCCATAGTCTTCGACAAACGCGATGCGTCCTTCAAACCGATCGTCGCGCGTGTACTGATACACGTTTTGAAGAATGCCTTTGCCAGGATTATCGGCAGGGTGGGCTTTCCCCGCAAATACAAACTGCACGGGGCGTCCAGCTTTCGTGACGAGGCGGCGTAAACGTTCGGGATCGCGGAACAGCAGGTTGGCGCGCTTGTATGTGGCGAAGCGGCGCGCGAATCCAATCGTGAGCACGTGCGGATCAAGCAGCGTACCGGCGCCAACAATCTGCGAAGCATCAAACGTGCGCTGCGTGAAACCGCGACGGGCCTCTTCGCGAATCATGCGCATCAACGTGTGCTTCAAACGCAGGTGTGCGCCCCACAACCCATCGTCGTCCATGTTGAGCACTTGCTCCCACATGTCGGGATTCGCGTTCGCGCCCCAACCAACTCCCAGCGTTTTGTCCAGCAACTGCATGATCGGATTGGCCATCCACGTTGCGAGATGCACACCGTTCGTGACGTGTCCAATTGGCACTTCTTCGGCGCTCCGCCCAGGCCAAAGTGGCTGACACAACGTGCGTGATACAATTCCATGACGACGCGACACGGCGTTTACGCGACGGGCCAAACGAATGGATGCCGCCGTCATGTGGTACTGATCGGGGCCGGCGCTTGGGTGATAACCAATGCGAACGAAATCGCTGGCCGTAATGCCCATTTCTGTCCACACCGGGCCCGAACACTGCGCAACCTGTTCATTGCTGAACATGTCATGACCGGCGGGAACTGGTGTGTGCGTTGTGAATACGCTGGCGTTGCGAACCTGTTTGACTGCGTCCGCATACGTCATTCCTTGCAGACACAATTCGCGAACGCGTTCGACCATCATGAACGCGGCGTGTCCTTCGTTTGCATGCCAGGCGGCGGGTGCGATGCCCATTGCGCGCAATGCGCGAACTCCGCCAACGCCAAGCAACCATTCCTGACGTAAACGCAGGGCCGGACCACCAGCGTACAACTTGCTGAGTAGCGGGCGATCGTCTGGATGGTTCTCTTCAATATCAGAGTCAAGCAAATACACCGGCACGCGACCAACATCCATGCGCCACACGCGAATGTGTACGTCGCGTCCGAACGTCGGAACGGTGACCAGATGTTTCGCGCCGTTCAGCCCCGGAACTGGCGTCATTGGCGTGGAAGAAATTTCGAAACGGTTGTCCGAATCTTCCTGCCACCCGTCGGGGCGAATGTGCTGATCGAAATATCCGTTGCGATAGAGAATGCCAACCGCGACCAGCGGTACGCCGAGATCAGATGCAGTCTTTAAGTGATCGCCGGCGAGCACACCAAGTCCGCCCGAATAGATTGGCACCGAATTGTGAATGCCGAACTCAGCGCAAAAATAGGCAATAGGTTTGCCCTGCAAATCAGGGAAGGTGCGCGTATACCACGTGTGCTGCGATGACTTTTCGGACTCGAGCCACTGCAGCTGCCGATCATAGCGCGCAAGAAACGCACTATCAGTTGCCAACTCTGCCAATCTCGTGCGATCGACACGTTGCAAAAGCAGCAGTGGGTTGTGGCGCAACTTCTGCCACAGCGGTTCGTCGATGTCGCGAAACAGCGTGCGCGCCTCGCGATTCCAGCTCCACGCCAGATTCATGGCCAGATCTTGCAGGCCTTGCAGGCGGGGCGGCAGGGCCGTTATTCGCAGACTCGAACTTGGAGTCGGCGAATGTCTCGGCGTTGCGTTTGGTTCGGAACTGGATGATCCAACAGGTGCAGTCATGTGCGATCAGACGTTAGGATAGCTGTGGGCCAATCAAGGCGAGTCGCCGAACGTGGCCCAACGTTGGCCAGCCGCAACATAATCTCAAGCCGCCGTCTTCATGGTAAAGCGCCTCGTAGCTCCTGAAGTTCATAAATTTGGCGGCGCCTCACTGGCCGATGCCAAGGCCGTGCGGCATGCGCTGGAGATCATCGCCTCCCGGACGACGCCGTCGGTCATTGTAGTGTCGGCGCTGGCAGGCGTGACGGATACCCTCCTTTCGATGGCGGCCGCCGCTTTGGCTGGAAAGCGAGGCGATCCCACTGGAGCAGTTGAGGCGGCTCGCCTTCGGCATCGGGAAGTCGCAACCGCAGTCGTGCCGGTCGCGCAGGGCCGAAGGGAAATCATGGCCTCCATCGACTCTTCATTTGCGGAGCTGCGCGTCTTGCTGGACGGCGTGGCAAGTCTGCGTGAACTGACCTTGCGAACCAGCGATCTCATTGTGGCGCGTGGTGAAAGGCTTTCGGCCATGATCGTGGCCGCC
>JBDTTO010000189.1:0-6201 GCA_039930585.1 Gemmatimonadaceae bacterium | reverse complement strand
TAAAATCGGCCGGTGAAGGATCGACATCATCATCGCTGGTTCGCGTTCTTGGCACCTGGGGAGTTGCCGCAGCGATTGCCAATTCCACAATTGGTGGTGGAATCTTTCGGCTCCCCGCAGCCGCAGCGGCCGCACTCGGAACTGCCGCACCAATTGCCTACCTCGTGTGCGCGTTGGCAATGGGTCTCATCGTGCTGTGTATTGCCGAAGCGGGAAGTCGCGTCGCGCTCACGGGCGGACCGTACGCGTATGTCGAAGTCGCATTTGGTCCGTACGCCGGATTCATGACAGGCGTGTTGTTGTGGCTTGGGGGCACCGTGGCAACGGCGGCGGTGGGAACGGTGTTTGCCGACAACGCGACCAACATGATTGCAGGTGGCACACAACCTCTCGTGCACGCCGCGATTCTGGTGATTGCATTCGCGCTGGCCGCCACGATCAATCTGTTGGGAATCAAACAAGGCAACCGACTGAACTTTGTTGCAACCGCGGCGAAACTTGCACCGCTGCTCATCCTCGTCATTGTCGGCGCATTTTTTATCGACGGTGACAAGCTCAAGATCTCGGCGTTTCCGTCGGCGAGTACGCTCACGCGTGCATCGATTGTGCTGATCTTTGCGTTTGCCGGAGTGGAGAGCGCATTAGTTCCCAGTGGTGAGATGAAGAATCCGGAACGTACGGTTCCGCGCGCAATTCTCATCGCAATGATTGGTATCACGCTGCTGTATCTCGTGTTGCAACTGGTGGCGCAGGGTGTGTTGGGTGATGCACTGAGTACTTCTGCGACGCCGCTGGCAGATGCGGCTGCCGTCGTGTTTGGAGAATGGGGACGCAAGTTGTTGCTGGCCGGCGTCGTGATTTCGACCTTCGGTTACGTCAGCGGCATGACACTCGCAGTTCCTCGGCTGCTCTTTGCGTTTGGACGCGACGGGTTTTTGCCAACCAAGCTGGCCGATGTTCATCCCAAATGGAAATCGCCCTGGATTGCGATCATTTCGCAAACTGTCATTGTGTGTGCACTCGCCATCACCAGCGGATTTGACAAGCTCATTATTGTGGCCAACGTTGCGCTGCTGCTCGTGTACTTCATGTGTGCATTGGCATCGCTGCAACTCCGGCGAAAAGGCGTGCAAAGCGGCGGCACACCATTTCGTATTCCCGGGGCGGCCATCGTTCCGATACTCGCTTGCGTTGTGATCGCGACGCTGCTGACATCGATCACTGCCCAGGAGTGGCTCGTATTCGCCGAGGTGATCACGGTTGCAACCGTCATCTTCTTTATTTCGCGCGGCTCACGTGCCAAGTTGGTGCGGTCAATCGAATAGTCGTTTCTGCGTTGCATCTCCTCTCGTATCTTGGTCAACCGTCACATCGAACCGGGGTCTGCGAACAATGAATTCCAGCGCCAAGTCCAGCGAAGTTATCGCCGATCGCTTGCGTCGCACGTTGGTGGGGCCAATGTGGCACGGCGATGCAGTGAATCAATTACTGCAGGGCGTCTCTGCTGCGGATGCAGTGCGTCGACCGATTCCGGGTGCGCACAACATCTGGGAACTCGTGTCACACATGACCGCGTGGGCCAACATTGCACGCGAACGAACGTCGCTCAAGGAGTTGCCGGAACCAACTACTGCGCAGGACTGGCCACCAATGACTGCGGGCACGAGCATCGAAGCGTGGAGTGATGCGCAAATGCGTCTCTCCGAAGCGTATGAAGCGCTGGCGCAAAAAACCGAAGATCTAGACGACGCGACACTGGACGCGATTGTACCGGGACACGACTATCCTGTGCATGAAATGTTGGTCGGCGTTGTTGAACATGGAGCGTATCACGGCGGACAAATTGGTCTCTTGAAACGCGCGCTGCGAACCTAACGCATCGCTCTCGTGAGTTCGTCGCTGCCTCCCGATAGCTTCTCGCCGCAACTCGACGCCACGTTAGCGCGTCTCGGGCGTCTGATACGCGCTGCGGGCGCTCGGCACGGGGTTGGCGATGATGAAACCGCACATCTTATCCAGGAAGTCCGCATCCGTTTATGGCGGGCCCACCCGGATAGTGAGGAGATTGGACGATTGCCAACGTCTTACGTATATCGGACGGCCACAACGGCGGCGCTTGACATGGTTCGCAAGCGCCGGCGCCACGAAGAACGTGAGCCATCTCTCGATGCAGCGCCGACGTCGGCCCTCGTTTCGCAAACCCGTGCGGATGATGACGCGCTGGCGTCTGATCTCGGTGCTGCAATCATGCGGGAGTTGAACACCATGGTGGATGCGCGGCGCGTAGTGGTGCAAATGCACTTGTCCGGGTATGGACGTGAAGAGATGGCGTCCGTGTTGGGATGGTCTGATGCCAAGGTGCGAAACTTGTTGTATCGCGGATTGCAGGATTTACGCGAGCGACTTGTGAGCGCGGGTTTTCGTTGGCCGGAGGAGTCATGAGCGACGACAAGTTGCGCGCTGCATTTAACACACACGTGGCCAATAATGCGCCGAGTGACCGGTCGGCGTGTCCGTCACCCGAGCAGTTGCAGACGTTGGCGGAATCGGGGCAGGGTAGCAACAGCACGAATCTCAAAATGTTGGATCATGTGTTCGGATGCGCGTATTGTCGTGCGGACTTCGCACTGCTGCGTGCCGTACACACGGGCGTGCAGTCAGCGCAGCAAGCCGATGGTTATTCAACTCGCAAGCCATCGCTTGTTGGCAGATTCTCGGCGCCGCGCATTGCAATTGCCGCCACGCTGTTACTTGCAATTGGCATTGGTGGCGAATCATTTCGGCGTTCGCGTGCGGCGGTAGTGCGTGGCGATGGTGGGGACACGACTGATGTTGTGGTCGTATCACCTGCTGCTGCTTCGGTAATTGCGCCGGACGCCGCTTTTGTCTGGCACAAGGTTGCAGGAGCCGTTACCTACGAAGTTCAATTGCTGGACACGACGGGTGTTGTCATTGCATCGCATATCTCGGCCGATACGGTATTCAATTCGAGTGCCGATGCGCGCGCACGTATTGCGGCCGTTCCCGCGCTCGACTGGTTTGTTTCGGCAAGACGCGATGACGGCAACGAACGCCGATCGGCAATGATTCGCGTGCAGGTAAAACGTTAGCGCCTGCCAGCGGTGACTACACGCCAGGGGTCGCCAACAAGTGTGAACGCGCCCCACACCGACGGTGGCACGTTGCGTTTGATGGCGGAAACCTGAGCGGCACGCAGCGCAGCTCCAACTCCACGGCCGCGAGCAAGCTGTTCGTAGAGTGAGGTAACAACCGGCACAACATCGCGATCATTCACGCGCCACGCAGTTGCAATCACGCTGCGCGCGCCCGCCTGCAAGAATGCCGTTGTAAGCCCGTGTACGCCTTCGCCAGCAATCACTTCACCGCCCACGGTTCGGCATGCGGAAAGTACGACGAGTGATGCGCTCAGGTGCAGTCGCGCTATCTCACTGCTGTCAAAAAGGCCGTCATCGGTTGTAGTTGGTGTGAGTGCAAGCGCGGCGCTGGCACCTGACCACTCATCCACCACTGCGTGCGTGGCGAAATGCAAAACGTCGTATGAAGCGGCGTCGCGCTTCATGGTGGTCTCCGTGGCCGCGCCGCCTGATTTAATCACAGTTGTCGGCATCGCGCGTTTTACTGCGGCGACTTCTGTGCGCGCACCGATCAGACGTGGTAACATCGAAGCACTTCCAAACAGCGACACAAATAACGGCGAATCTGAAATCGAGTCGCCTCCACGTGCAGGTGATGACAACGCATCGGCAAACGCGAGTACGCGAGTAGTGCCCGCCGCCTTCTGAGTTTGGGACGCCAGACGCGCTAACACCGTTGCAGACGGTGCAACCGCAGTTTCGAATCGTTCAATCAAAAATCGTCCATCAGGAAGTCGGAGCACATCAAATGGCAATCGATGCAAAACGCCTTCGGGCAGAAACACGAGGCGTGTGATGGCCGCACTGTCCAGCCGCGGTAGCAGCGGTGCAATCAGCGATGAACCAAGCGCGCGGGCTTCAACGTTTGCATCACGTCCGGCCTCAAGCAACGAAACAAGCCGACGCACTCGCGGTGCGATGTCATCAACGGTCGGTAGCGGATGTGCGCTCAGTGCCTGCTTTGTTAATACGAACGCAGTGCCGCGCGCGCCGTCCTGGCCCGCGTCCATCATGATCAACGCGGTCTGATTATCCGGCAACGCGCGCTGCAAATCCGCCACTGCCATTGGTGGTTGCGATGCCGGCACTTGCGCCGCGCGTGAGTCGGTTCGCAAGGATGCTGCGAGCGCGAGTCGGTCACGCAATTCACGCGCGCGGCGGCGCTCTGCCAGCGAAAACGCAACTTCTATTTCGCCACCGTCTGTCAGATTCGCGGTCAACGACGATGTATACCAACCCTGTCCCCGTCGCGCTGATACGCTGAACGATTGCAACGTCTGGTCGCTAAGGGACGCGCGCCACGTGTCGAATGTTTCGGCTGCCTCAAGCGCGGCGCGCGCCGCTCCGTGTATGTCACCCGTCTGCGACAGCGCAAGCGCGCGTTCTTCTTCCGCGACAAAGATGAATTTTTTCTGACTCGGATGCATGCCGGCAATGGCTTTTGCCAGCAACGGCAGCGCTTTCTCCGGTTGCTTGCGCCGGAGGGCCAACTCAGCCTGATCGTTAATCGTCTCGTTGATCCATCCGGTGAGTTTGTACTTCTCAACGAGTTGTTTGCGCTCGTCGGTAATGACCGCGACTGCATCCAGATCACCGCGTCCCATCGCATCTTCCCACAACGCCGATGAAAGCGAGAGCTGCAGTGTGGGCTCGCCAAAACGATCGGCAATTGCTTTCGCTTCACGCGAGTATTTTGCGCTGGTCTCGTAGTCGCCCGCGCGTTGTGCACGCGTGGCCTGCGAACGCAACACTTCAACGATTCCCGATTGATCATCGACGGCTCGCATCAATGAGTCAGCGCGGCCAAGCCACATACTGTTGCCTGCGGCGTCATACAGCGCCTGCGCGACCCCAGCGTAATTCAGTGCAACCCAGGCTGCAGTGAGTGGCGTTTTCGCGCGTTGTGCAGCACTCCATGCGGCACTGAGATGCGACAACGCAATCGGAATATTGCCGAGTGACAGCAGGTAAAATCCGGCCCACTGTCGTGATGCGGCGACGCCGGCAAGGTCGCCCGCTTTTTCCTGCATCGCGATTGCCTTGTGCAACGGTGCACTGAGCGAATCCGTCAGGCCCACCCGTGCGAAATCGGTGGCCAGCGTAAACAGACATGTTGCGGCGATGCGCGGAAGTTCGGCGCGTGTTGCAATGGCAACTCCTTCGCGGGCCAGCGCGCGCGCGCGTTCGCGATTGCCGAGTCGCGAGTACAGAGCACTCTGGCGACAGCGTGCGCTTGCGTCGAGACCAGCGTCGCGACGCCAATTGAGAGAGTCACCATGCGCCATCACCGCGAGTGCTGAGTTGGCCGTTTCAGTGCGGGCGACGACGCCGGATCGGGCGAGAATTGCGTCCAGCGCGGTGAGTGTATCTCCTCTGCGCAGTGCGTTCCTTTCGATGGCAAGCAGTTCGGATCCCGCTTGCGAGTAGCGGCCCGAGTTCACACGAATCAGCGTGCGCCAGAGCTGCGACTGACTGGCGAGTGCGTCCGCATTACCAGCGGCGTATATACGCGCGTACAACGAATCGGCACGCGTGAAGTCGTATCGCAGTCGGAATGCTGCGGCGTTCGCGAACATCGCCGTGCGATCGCGTGGGTTTGCGCGCAGTCGGTCGGCCCATGGTTTGGTCCATTGGTCCAGTGTGCCGTTTGATGCGGCCTGCAGCGCCGCGTCGGCGAGACGTCGCGGATGGATGCCTGAATCTGGAGCGGCCGGCGAATCCACCGCGCGAGGGATCGATGCGTGTGTCCGAATGTGGCGTGCGTCGAATACGTGCGTCGAAGATGCCCTGGCGACAGGCGGTACCAAAAACAGCGCAAGCTGCGCCACCAGCAACAGGCGAATCATGAATGCCAAGGTACCGCGCCTTGTGTGAACGGCAAGAAAAATCTCAAGGGAGGCGGAATGGGCGCTCGGAACATGAAGCGAATTATCAATGGATGGTATTGGCGAAGCACATGGCGTTGCGTCGGTGCGGCGTGTGCGTAGCCGCAATGACACGGCGGCGCATCGTTTATGGGTTTGCGCGACGGGCTGAAGGCGCGTGG
>JBDTTO010000188.1:0-6224 GCA_039930585.1 Gemmatimonadaceae bacterium | reverse complement strand
CGCACGATAACCGGCGCGTACGTTTCTTTCACGCGCGCATGCTCGAGAAACCCCGTGACTTTTCCCATGCTCATTTAACCGGAGTTGTGGTGACTTTGGATGCCTGACGACGCGCCTTCGCCGCAACGGAGTCCTGAATGCCTTTGGGCTCACCGGAAAACAGTTCGCGAATTGCCGAACGCTCCGTCAATGCGCGTTTGTATTCGTTTGGAAATACTTTTACGAACTTCGCACGCGACTCTGCCCAGTGATCCATGATGTAACGCGCGCGCAAACTGCCGGTCCACTTGTGATGCTCGCCAATCAATCGACGCAACAACACTTCGTCGGGTTCACCCGCATGCCACAATTCGCGCGGTTGATCTTCGGCCGAAACAATTGGCTCAAGCGAAACCATGCTGGTGTTGCAACGTGACGAGAAGCGGCCCCAGTCATCGTATACATAGGCAACGCCGCCACTCATACCGGCCGCAAAATTGCGCCCCGTGCGACCAAGCACGATGACGGTCCCACCGGTCATGTATTCACAGCCATGATTGCCCGTCCCTTCAACGACAGCGGTTGCACCGGATAAACGAACCGCAAATCGTTCGCCCGCCACACCGCTCAGGAATGCCTCGCCGCTGGTCGCGCCGTACAACACAGTGTTGCCCACAATAATGTTCTTGGTCGCATCACCGCGAAAATCGATACTCGGCCGAATCGCAATGCGACCACCGCTCAACCCCTTTCCGGTGTAGTCGTTCGCGTCGCCAATCAGATAGAACGTGATTCCTTTCGCGAGAAACGCGCCAAAGCTCTGACCACCCGTTCCTTCCATCTGGATGTAGATGCTGTCGTCCGCCAAACCATTGGGATGTCGGCGCACGAGTTCACCCGACAACATCGCACCAACTGTGCGATGCACGTTGCGAACATCCTGAATGAAACGCACCGACTCGCCCTGCTCTAACGCCGCCTTGCTGCGAGCGATCAGTTTGACGTCCAGCGCAGTGCTCAAATCGTGATCCTGCACATCCACCTGATGTGAAGGAACGCCAGACGGCGCGTTCACACGATGAAACACACGACTGAAATCGAGTCCCTGCGCTTTCCAGTGTTCGATGCCTTTGCGCGTGTCCAGCAAGTCAACACGACCAATCAGCTCATCAAATTTGCGAATGCCCAACGACGCCATGATCTGACGCGCCTCTTCGGCCACAAAGAAGAAGTAGTTGACCACGTGCTCCGGACGCCCCTGAAATTTCGCGCGCAACGCGGGATCCTGCGTTGCCACGCCAACCGGACAGGTATTCAAATGACACTTTCGCATCATGATGCACCCTTCCGCCACAAGCGGCGCCGTCGCAAATCCGAATTCATCTGCGCCCAGCATTGCACCAATGACAACATCGCGACCGGTTTTCATCTGACCATCAACCTGCACACGAATACGACCACGCAAACGATTGAGCACGAGCGTCTGCTGCGTCTCGGCCAATCCCAATTCCCACGGCGTGCCCGCGTGTTTGATCGAACTCCACGGCGACGCACCCGTGCCACCATCGTGTCCGGCAATCACCACGTGATCGGCCTTCGCCTTTGCAACTCCTGATGCCACCATGCCAACGCCAGACTCCGACACAAGCTTGACACTGATGCTCGCGCGCTGATTCGCGTTCTTCAAATCGAAAATCAACTGTGCGAGATCTTCAATCGAATAAATGTCATGATGCGGCGGCGGAGAAATAAGCCCAACACCAGGCACCGAGAAACGCAGCTTGCCAATGTATTCGCTCACTTTCTGTCCAGGCAACTGTCCGCCTTCGCCTGGCTTCGCGCCCTGCGCCATCTTGATCTGAATCTGATCCGCCGACGCGAGATACTCGGCCGTCACACCAAATCGTCCCGAAGCAACCTGCTTGATACGCGAACGCAGTGAATCACCGGCGTTCAGTTCGTAGTCGGACGAAATATTTCCTTCGCCCAACACGGCGCTCAATCGCGTGCCTTGTTCAATCGGAATGCCACGCATCTCATCACGATAACGCGCCGGATCTTCACCACCTTCGCCCGTATTGGATTTCCCGCCAATACGATTCATCGCAATCGCCAACGTCGCATGCGCTTCGGTGCTGATGGAACCCAACGACATCGCACCAGTCGCAAACCGCTTCACGATTTCCGACGCCGATTCAACATCATCAAGCGAGATCGGCGCAGAATCACTCTTGAACTGAAAGAGTCCGCGCAACGTCATGTGGCGCGCCGCCTGATCGTTGATGATGGACGCGTATTCCTTGTACGTGTCAAATCGATTGGAGCGCGTGCTGTGCTGCAGCTTTGCAATCGCGTCCGGCGTCCACATGTGTTCTTCACCACGCACGCGCCATGCATACTCGCCGCCCGCGTCCAACGCATTTTCGAGTACGGGATCTTCTCCGAACGCTGCGATGTGCAGCCGAATGTGCTCTTCCGCCACCGCGAAAATATCGATACCACCAACCAGACTCGGCGTACCCCGGAAATACGTCTGCACAAATTCGCGATCAAGTCCGACCGCTTCAAACAGCTGCGCACCGCAATACGACATGTAGGTGCTCACGCCCATCTTGGACATGATCTTGGACAAGCCCTTCCCCACAGCCTTGATGTAATTGTGGGTCGCCTTGTACGGAGTAAGTGTTGGCGAATTGGAATGCAACGCCGAGAGCGACTCAAGGGCGAGGTACGGATGCACGGCTTCGGCACCGTATCCGGCGAGTACGGCGAAGTGGTGTACCTCGCGTGCAGATCCAGTTTCGACCACAATGCCAGCCGTCGTACGCAACCCTTCGCGCACGAGATGCTGGTGAATGGCCGACAACGCAAGCACTGCCGGAATCGCCACCTGATCGCGATCCATCTTGCGGTCGCTGATGATCAGGATGTTGTAGCCAATGCGAATCGCGTCCACGCTTTCGGCACACAACGACGCCAGCTTTGCTTCCACGCCTTCATCGCCCCACTCCAACGGATAGGTGATGTTCAGTTCATAACTCTTGAACTTGGCGCTGGTGTGTTTTTCAATCTGACGCACGCGCTCCATGTCATCGAAATCGAGGATGGGCTGCGGCACTTCCAAACGCATCGGCGGATTAACTGCGTTGATGTCCAACAAGTTCGGCTTCGGACCAATAAACGACACCAGCGACATCACGATCGCTTCGCGAATTGGATCGATGGGGGGATTGGTGACCTGCGCAAAACGCTGCTTGAAATAGTTGTACAGCGGTTTGTTTTTGTCCGACAGCACAGCCAATGGTGTGTCGTTACCCATGGAGCCAATCCCTTCTTCGCTCAACTCCGCCATGGGATTGAGCAGGAATTTCATGTCTTCCTGCGTGTATCCAAACGCCTGCTGCCGATCCAGCAACGTTTCGCGATATGTTGCCGGCGTTGCTTTGACCGGAACGTCTTCCAGGCGCACGCGCACGCTTTCAATCCACTGTCGATACGGCTTGGCCGACGCGAATTGATTCTTCAGCTCTTCGTCTTCAATGATGCGCCCCTGATCCAGGTCGAGCAGAAACATCTTGCCCGGCTGCAACCGCCACTTTTTCACGATGCGATTTTCCGGAATCGGCAACACGCCGGATTCTGACGCCATGATGATGAGATCATCATCAGTCACGATGTAGCGCTGCGGACGCAGCCCATTGCGATCAAGCGTTGCGCCAATCTGCCGTCCGTCGGTGAACACCATTGCCGCCGGGCCATCCCACGGCTCCATCATGGCCGCGTGATATTCGTAAAACGCGCGACGCCGTTCGTCCATGAACGGATGTTGCTCCCACGCTTCGGGAATCAGCATCATCGCTGCGTGTGCCATGGAATACCCACTCATGGTGAGCAACTCCAGCACGTTATCAAACGTCGCGGTGTCCGATTGTCCTTCAAAGCTGATCGGATACAACTTCTTGAGATCTTCGCCAAGCACGGGCGACTTCATCACGCCTTCGCGTGCACGCATCCAGTTGAAGTTTCCGTTAACGGTGTTGATCTCGCCGTTGTGCGCCACCATCCGATACGGATGCGCCAGCGACCATTCCGGAAACGTGTTGGTCGAAAATCGTTGATGCACCAATGCCAGCGCTGATACGACGCGCGGATCCTGCAAATCCCGATAGTACTGTCCCACCTGATGCGCGAGCAGCAGCCCTTTATAAATCACGGTGCGACAGCTCATGCTGGGCACATAATACTCGCGACTGTGCGTAAGCTTGAGCGCCTGAATCGCACTCGATGCCGTTTTACGAATGACGTACAGCTTGCGTTCCAATGCATCGGGTACAAGCACGTCAGGCCCGCGCCCAATAAAGAGCTGCTTCATGATCGGCTGCTTCGAGCGCACGGTCGGCGACATCGGCATTTCCGAATCGACCGGCACATCACGCCAACCCAGCACAACTTGTCCTTCGGATTTGACGGCGCGTTCGAGCTCCTGCATGCACGCCAATCGTGAGGCGTGCTCTTTTGGCAAGAAGATCATGCCAACGCCGTACTCGCCCGGTGGTGGCAGCAAGACGTCGAGCCGAGCCATTTCCACGCGATAGAAATCATCGGGCACCTGAATGAGAATGCCCGCGCCATCTCCCATCAGTTTGTCTGCACCAACAGCGCCGCGATGATCGAGGTTCACCAGAATCTGCAGCCCCTGGCGAATCACGTCGTGCGATTTCTGCCCTTTGATGTGCGCGACAAAACCAACGCCACACGCATCGTGTTCCACATGTGCGCCGTAGAGTCCGTGCATGGTTGCATCGGCAATTTCGTCGTGCGTCGCACTTTCATGTGCTACATGCGCGTCAGCTGCGACGACATGATCGCTTGCGACAGTGTTGCGCGCGCCAATTTCGGACACGCCGAAGCGTGACTCAGGGAATGCTGGACACATGACGTTCTCGCTGGCGTTTGTCGGATGCCCGGAACGGTGCGGATTCGCTGTCGCGAGTGACCGCTCGTCAGTTCCGGAAGTGCGCGCCGTCAATCAGGCGGCTCTTTATATAATCACGAGTACCAGCAAAACGTTGAGCGGGGCGCGTCCGCGATTAAAACGCCGAGTGCCAGTTGGTGCGAATGTTGTCAACGAAAAACTATTCATGCATAATTATGCGACAAGCTGCATGCATCATGCATATGCGTGTGGCGCAAATCTGTCGATGTTCAGATGACTTTCATTTGACATCGTCCCCGTACTGGTCCAAGTCAACGATTGTGAAAAACATCCCATTCCTGGTTGGTGCAGCGCTCACGGGACTCTGCCTGACCTCAATTGCGCAACAAGTGCGCAACGTGATTTTCTGGAACAATGGCTACGCACATTTCACGCTCCGGGAAGATCAGAATCTCCCAAAGAGTTTCGCAGGCCACACGTTTGCTGCGCAGGATACCTTTCCTCGGCTGCACGATTACTCGACGGCTCGGCGCAAAGACCTGGACGTTCTACGTGGGACAGCGGCTGCCGAAACCGTATGTAAATGGGGAAGCATTCGAAATACTTCGCGTGCGAGACACCGGCGAAATGAAAGTCGCGCGATACAAGCCAAGTGATCGCGCCGAATCATTCCCGGTATTCGCCGTTATTCGCGAATTGAATGATCGGAGCATCGAACCGTATGCATTTTCGTTCGTCCCGGTCCCCGGTGAATTCCTGCCCTATCTGTTGGTGTGGGCAGGTCTCATCGTTGGCGTGACGCTGATGTGGTCGAACCGACGTTCACAGATCAAGCCGTAACAGGCCTCACGGTTTCTTCCGGCTCATCTCCAGCACAACATTCCACTCCTCGTCCGTCACCGGTACGACCGCCAGCCGACTCACACGCACCAGCGCCATATTCGCGAGCGCTTTGCTCGCTTTGATCTCAGGCAACGTGACGGCACGCGCAAGTTTTTCGACGGCGCGTACATCCACCATGAACCACATTGGATTTGCGGGATCAGATGCAGCGTCGTAGTAGTCGCTTTTGGGATCGAATGCCGAATCGTCGGGATATCCTTCTTTGACAACTTCGCAAATGCCGGCAATGGCCGACGGTTCCGCATTCGAGTGATAGAAGAACACGCGATCGCCGCGTTTCATACCATCACGCAGAAAATTGCGCGCGCCCGTATTGCGCACACCGTCCCAATGCGTGGTTTTGTTTTTTGCGGCCAGCAAATCGTCAAATGAAAACACGTCTGGCTCGCTCTTCATCAGCCAGTTG
>JBDTTO010000187.1:0-6226 GCA_039930585.1 Gemmatimonadaceae bacterium | reverse complement strand
GCCAGGGCGTCGATCAGCGATTCAATTGATGGTTCAGCTGCGATGGCATCGACCACGAGATTGTGCTGGCGCGCCGCGGCGGCCGTCGTTTCACCAATACAAACCACCGAAAGTTCGCCCGAACGTTGTGCGACAACGGCATTCCAACCGGCAACGTGCGCGGTCTGAATAAAGCCGGCAACTGTCGATGGACTGGTGAACGTCAGCGCATCTATCGGGTCGCCGCCGCGCAACAGCGCGCTGTTCACCGGTTGTGCGTTTGTCAGCGTGCGGTAGGCGACAACTTCGTTCACAACGCAGCCGCGTTCGCGGAGCAGCGCTGGCAGTTCTGTTGACGCAATGTCGGCACGCGGCAACAGCACGCGCATTCCGGTTGACACCGGCATCAGGGCGGCAAGCTGTTCACCCGAGCTTTTTGACGGCATGAACGCAACGCGCCAGCCGAATGACTCGACCGCTTCGGCGCTGGCGCGTCCAACGACGGCGATCGGCGGAAGTGGCACGTCGTACGTGCCAAACATTGTGCGAAGTGCCTGCGCGACCGATTGAACAGCGTTGGCACTCGTGAACGCAATCCAATCGTGGTCAGCGGCGCCGGCCAGCGCGTGCATGAGCGCGACCACATCCTGCGGTGGCGCAAAAGAGATTGTCGGACAGTGTATTACAGTCGCGCCCAGCGACTCAAGGCGTTTGACGAGCGTCTCGCCGGCACTTCCGCTGCGCGTGACAACGACACGACGGCCTTCCAGCAGTCGCGCCAGCAGTCGGTCCCGTGTAAGTGCGAGATTATCCATGCGCTCGCGCATTCGACCACTGCACCACGTTGCCGTCGGCGCTCAGCATTTACGCGCCGCCACCAGTCAGCAATTGTTCTGCAAGCCTCGCACCCAATGCTGCAGCTTCAAACGAACTGCCCGTGAGCGACGATTGCATCGTACGACCATGTGAATCACCAATCATGCCCGTAATCGTGATGTGATTGCCATCGATCATGGCGTGCGCGGCCAGCGGCGTATCACATGTGCCGCCAATCATTGATAGAAACGCACGCTCGCAAATTACGGCAGTTGAAGTTGGCTCGTGATCAAGTTGTGCAACCAACGCCGTGGTTTCTGCATCGTTGGCGCACACTTCGATGGCAATCGCTCCCTGCGCCCCGCACGGCAACATTTCGCTGAAGGGCACAATTTGCGTGGCGTGATGCAGCAATCCCAAACGGCTCAACCCAGCGGCAGCCAGAATAATCGCGTCGTAGTTGCCCGCTTCAAGTTTGGCGAGACGCGTGTCGACGTTGCCGCGAATGTCGAGTAACTCGAGATCGGGACGCAGCGCGCGCAGCTGACAGGCGCGTCGCGGACTGCTCGTTCCAACGCGCGCGCCGACAGGCAACGATGTGATGCTGTCCGAAACGCGAGAAACCAGCACGTCGTGTGCATCGGCGCGCGGGAGACACGCGGCAATTCGCATGTCGTCGGGAAGATCCGACGGTATGTCCTTGGCACTGTGGACCGCCAACTGAATGCGCTTTTCGCGCAGGGCGGTTTCGATCTCCTCAACAAACAGGGCCTTGCCGCCGACCTGTGACAACGGGCGGTCCTGGATGCGATCGCCGGTCGTAGTGATTCTCAGAGTCTCAACCCGGAGCTCCGGGCGCAATCGAAGCAACTCGGCCCGCACCATATCGGTCTGAGTCAGGGCCAGCTTGCTGCCGCGAGTGCCTATGGTCAACGCCGATTGTGGCTGCATCGGGGGAATCACCGTATCGAGGGTACGCCAAGGCTGTTCGGCCGGTCGGTAACGTGCAACTTGCGCCAAAAACTGTCAATAGAAGTTGACAGTTTCTGGCGGTCCCGATTCAAGAGGATTGAGGTTGGCGCCGATACCATCACTGGTCTCGCTCCCCACGGCGGGCGCGCGCTGGTGCGTGCCTCAATTTCCCGTCGAGAGCCTCCCTCCCTGCACCCGGCCATGTTCCGAACCCTGACGTTCAAGGCGAAAATTCTCGCTCTGCCGCTGGTTGCGGCTTTGGGCTTCCTCGTTACTCTGGGCTTCACCGTCGGCTTGGGGCGCAAGGCGCAGCAGCACCTTGTCATGATTGAAACCGGCTACTCCCCCGCGCTTGATGCAAGCCGGCGTCTGGAGGTGAGGCTGGATGCGTATCATCGCGCCCTGCGGGATGCGGTGGGCGTCAGTGATACCGGAGCCATTTCGGCGGCGGATACGTTGGTGAAAGCATTCGCCGCGACAGCCGATTCATTGAAGCACAATCCGGTAATGGATGCCGAAGCGGTAGGCCGTATTGCGGCGGACTTCGCCGATTACGCAGCCACAGCGAAGGCCAGCAGCGGCCGACTGATTCACGGAACAGTCGGTGACGCGTTCGGTGGCGGCGACGGTGTGAAGGCCAAATACTCCGCGCTCGCGCTTGCGCTCAGCAAGATGTCAAAGGCCAACGACGAACACATCGTCGAGGCATTCGCGCGCGCCAACTCGCTGCAGTCAACATCGCAGTGGGCCATCAGTGCAGTGCTGGTGATTTCGCTCGCACTGCTTGGTGTGTTGGCGGCGGGAACACTGCGCAGCGTGATTGGCGCAGTAAAGAAGATGTCGGCCGCCGCGTCGGAAATTGCGAGTGGCCGTATTGAACAGCAGATCGATGTGCAATCAAACGACGAAATTGGCGAACTCGCGACAGCGTTTCGCGGATTGGTTGACTACATCGGCGGTATTGCACACGCGGCCGATCGTTTGGCCGCCGGTGATTTGTCTGCGAAAGTGACGCCGCGCTCGGAGCATGACGTACTGTCGCGCAACATGAATCGCGCGTCCGAAACGCTGCAGAACATCGTTGGTGAAGCACAGCAGTTGATTGAAACGGGACGCCGCGGCCAGTTGACGAAGCGCGGAAACCCGGACCGGTTCAAGGGTGCGTATGCTGAGCTGATCAGCGGAATGAACTCCATGCTGGATACTGTGCTCGCACCAATCACCGAAGCACAGCGCGTGTTGGAACGTGTTGCGCAGCGTGATTTGACGGCGCGCATCGAAGGCACGTACCACGGTGATCATGCCGCCATCAAGCATTCGCTGAATTCGGCGCTCGAAAACATCTCCGAAGTATTTGCTTCGCTGACGACCGCGATCACGCAGGTAAATTCCGCTGCGACGGAAATTGGCGCGGGCAGTCAGGAACTCGCGAGCGGTGCGGCCGACCAGGCGCGCTCGGTTGATCAGGTTTCGAATCGCATCAAGTTGGTGGATGAACGTACGAAGGCAAACGTGGTTGATGCACATGATGCACGCGCCGCGATGGAACGCGCGCATCACGACACCGAAGATGGTGTGCAGAGCATGGAGCAATTGGCACTGGCCGTAACCGAAATCAAGAAGTCGGCTGATGCGACGGCAAAGATCGTCAAGACGATTGATGAAATCGCGTTCCAGACAAACTTGCTCGCGTTGAACGCTGCCGTTGAGGCGGCACGTGCTGGTGATGCCGGCCGTGGATTCGCAGTCGTGGCCGACGAAGTTCGTGCACTCGCATTGCGCGCGGCAGCCGCGGCGCGCAATACGTCGGCGCTCATTGAAGAGTCGGTGCAGAAAACCGAAGCGGGCGTCAAGATCAACGAAGCGGTACGTCGTCGCCTCGAAGAAATCCGCACAGGCGTGCAACGCGCGTCGGATATGATGACCAATATTTCAAACGGCGCGCGCGAGCAGGAACGCGAGCTTGCCGAAGTTACGAGCGCCATGTCACAGATTGGCACGCTCACACAGCGCACGGCAGCAAATGCCGAGGAATCGGCGAGCGCTGCGGCGGAGCTGTCAGCACAAGCGGGCGAGATGCACGACCTCGCCTCGCAGTTCACCGTTGATGGTGTGTCGGTATTGACGTCGGCTTCAAACGCGCAGGAGCGTTTGGAAAATCGGCGCCATGCGCGTGAACGCGCAGACGCCGACTATAACATCATGCCAACGGCCAACTCACCGCGTCATACTGCCGACGATGAAGCGTATCGGGTTCTGACGCAGTTCTAACCAGCGAGTTGTTCAGCTTTTCGCGGCCGCTGCGTATTCGTCAAGAAGCGTAGCGGCCGCTCTCGTTCCGATGCGATAATTTTCCGCACTGATCCACTCGTTGGGGGCGTGCGCGTTCTCGCCTGGCAAACCAAATCCCATCAGCAACACCGGCGCGCCCAAAATGCGTTCGAAGTCGCCGACCACGGGAATTGATCCGCCTTCGCCCGTGATGACTGGTTCGCGGCCGAAAGCAGCCTGCAATGCGCGTTTGCCAGCATCAATGATTGGGCCCTTGAGATCGGCACGCCACGGCTTGCCACCGTGTAATGCCGTCACCGTCACCTTGACGCCGGCGGGGGTAACGCGATTGACGTGATCCGTTACGAGTTTCGCGATCGTATCCGGATGTTGATCGGGCACGAGACGAAAACTCACTTTTGCCATTGAGATAGCGGGGAGGACCGTCTTTGCGCCTTCGCCCGTGTAACCACTCAACATGCCGTTCACTTCGCACGTCGGGCGCGTCCACAAACGTTCGAGCGTGGTGTAGCCAGGTTCGCCGCCCAACGCCGACGCGCCCACTTCTTCCTTGAGTTTTTCATCATCGAACGGCAGCGTACGCATTTGTGCGCGCACTGCATCGGGAAACGGTTTTACGTCGTCGTAGATGCCGGGAATTGCAATACGTCCGTCGGCATCATGAAATGTTGCAAGAATGCGAGCGAGCGCCATCGCGGGATTCACAACAGCGCCGCCATACATGCCCGAGTGCAAATCACCCGCCGGCCCCTGCACATCAATCTGCAGATACGCCATGCCGCGCAACGATGACAGGATGCTGGGAATTCCTTCGGCAAACATGCACGAGTCTGAAATCACAACAGCGTCGCACGCGAGCCGCGTTTTTTCGCGCTCGAGAAACTGTTCGAGATTTTCACTGCCAACTTCTTCCTCACCTTCCGCCAGCACAATCACGTTGACGGGCAATGTGCCACGTGTTGCGAGATGCGCTTCGAGCGCTTTGATGTGCAGATACAACTGCCCTTTGTCATCAACCGATCCGCGCGCGTAGATTCGCCCGTCGCGAACTGTTGGCTCGAACGGTGGCGACGTCCACAGCTCCAGCGGCTCGGCCGGCTGCACGTCGTAGTGACCGTAGATGAGCAGCGTGGGCGCGTTGGGGCCGGCCTTGCGCCACTCACCAAGCACAATGGGATGGCCCGGCGTCGGCACGATTTCAGTTTCGCAACCAATGCTCTTGAGCGCGCTCGCCACAAACTGCGCGGCCTGCAAACAATCGGCTTTGTGTTCTGAGCGCGCGCTCACACTGGGGATGCGCAGAAACTCAAACAGTTCCGCTTCGTTGCGCGCATCGTTTGCGGTGCACCATGCGGCGATGTCAGCAGGAATAATGGGAGTAGTCACGGTACCCTGGGCAAAGGTCGTACAAAACAAAACCAGCGCACCCGAAGAGGTGCGCTGGGAATGCGTTGAATCAACGCATCATGAACAGCTTCGGCAACCGGCGATTCGCTTACGGCGTCGCTTACGGCGTCGCTTCGGTGCGCGGCGGCAATGACCGCGCGCTGCGATACATCCAGATGCGGCGCTCACCAATCACACCGTTACCGCGACGCAACTGAACAGTTTCGCCGCGCTGCGTTCCCTCAAACCAGCTACCAACAACGCCCGCCAGCGAATCACCCACAGCGGTTGCATCAAACGCAACAACCATCGCGTCACCCGGAGCGAGTCGTTCATGCGCACCCTGCCACAAATCGTACTGGTTGGCACGCCCCGACATGTTGAGCGAAAACACCGTCGGTTGATCGGGAAGATTAAACGCCAACTCCGACGCATCCTGATATCGCTCGGCGGCCACCCACCGTGTGCGTGTGCCGTTCAGAAATGAATCGCGTCGGGCATGGTCAACGGCGGTTGCCAGTGAAGCCCAACCGTGTGCGCGTGCAATTGGATCGCGTGGCGGTGCGATAGGGGCCAACGGCTTCCACGTCTGACCCACGGCCGCGACAATCACCACGGCGGCCAGCGCGATGCCTGACTTCCACCAACGAGCGTTTGCCCACGATGCGCGAGAACTTGCGAGCAACACGACCGACGCCGCGTAGGCGAGTGCCGGCCAGTTTGGTTCGATCGGACGTTTCCACGCACTTACCGCAAAAAATGCAAACGGCGTGATTGCAAC
>JBDTTO010000186.1:0-6233 GCA_039930585.1 Gemmatimonadaceae bacterium | reverse complement strand
CCATCGGCTCGCCTTCTCGCCATCGACGTCTCACCAACCGCTGTAACGGCCGCCAACAGTGCGCCTGCTGCGAGTCCCGGGCGAACAGCCGGCAGAATCACGCGCCACATGATGCGCAACCACGAAGCGCCCAGGCCGCGCGCTGCGTCTTCCAGCGAGGCATCAAGCTGTCGAAGTGAACTCTCAACAGCACTGGCCACGAGTGGCACACCGCGAATGAAATACGCGAGTGGCAAAATCCAGAACGTGCCGATCAGCAACACTCGTCCACTCAAAATGTCGTTGCGATTGAACGTGCTGGCCAATCCAATAGCGATTGCGGTTGCCGGAATTGCCCACGGCATTGCAAGTAACAGTTCAAGCAGCCGGCGGCCCGGAAAACGCCGCATGACAACCAGATATGCCGCGAGAAAACACACGACCACGTTAGCGGCCGTCGCGATGATGGCCATCAACACCGAATTTTTGACCGGCGTCCACAGCTGCGGCTCGGCGGCCAGCTTCCGGAAATTGTCCAGGGTGTACACGGGCGGGAACAGCTGATCAGTCCACGTACCTTCTTTTGCGAGCGCCACGAGCAGCACGGTGAAGTGCGGCAGCACAAGAATCAGCACGATGACGCCGGCGAGAATTGGCGCAACTCGGCGAATGGCTTTTGAAGTGACGACGGTTCGTGCGCGCGTTCCTTTTCCAACGGCGACGTAGTTGCGACGACGCTCGAAGTAGCGCAACACCATCAACGCGGCAACGGCCGAAACGGCCAGCACTGTTGTTTCGACGTACGCGACACCCATCGCACCATTCAATTTGCTGGTGACAATCTGCGTGCTTAACACGCGCAGACCACCGCCAAACACATACGGCGCGGAAAAACTTCCCAGGCTGCTCATGAATACCAACAGCATTGAACCAGCAAGAGCCGGAGTGAGCAGCGGTAACGTGACTTTGCGAAATTGGCCCCACCGCGAGTACCCGAGACCCGCGGCCGCTTCCTCCAGCGAGGTGTCGACGCGCTCAAGGCCGGCCATGACAAACAGGTACACATACACATACATCGTGTAGGCGTGCACAAACACAATGGCGCTGATGCCGTTAAACGTCCACGGCGGATCTTTCGCACCAATGATGCGCTGCACGATGCGCGTTACAAATCCGCTTTCACCGTACAAGAACAAAAATGCAACCACGCCAACCAGCGGAGGTAGCGCGGCAGGCAACGTTGCAACGGCGGATAACACGCGCCGCCCAGGGAAATCAACTCTGCCCATCAGCAACGCCAGCGGCAAACCAATGGCCACCGAGCCAATCACCGACAGAATTGAAATCCAGATACTCGTAACAAGCGCTTCACGATCGGACGGACTGTTCGCAAAATCGCGCCAGTAATCGAGTCCGTGTTCGAATGATCCGCGAATCACCGACACGTTTGGCCACGCAACCGTCCACGCGAGAATCACCAGCACCGGCAACGCAAAGTACACAGACTGCCGAGCGCGTTTGTCGTTGCGCAGAGTGCGTAGGGTTTCGCGCACCGGTCAGCCCGCAACCAACGGCACAGGACTGCGCGACACGTTGACTACCACTGCGTCGCCGTCGTTCATCGAGCGATCGTCCGACAAAACTTCCAGTTCGAAACCGTCCGCAAGATTTACGTGATACGCAGAGATACCGCCAAGAAAGCGGCGCGACAGCACTTTGCCAGTCCAGCCATCCGCTGTGTTCGCACCAACCCGGCTCACCGAAAGCGCTTCGGGGCGCAGCACTGCCAGCGCTTCGCCTTTGACGCCAGGCGCGGCTGTTGCGGGAACAACTACCGTCTGGTTTGCGCGCGTTAACGTTGCATTTGTGCCGTCAAATGTTGCCGGCATCAGCGACGCGTGTCCGATGAAATCAGCGACCGCTTTTGATGCGGGCGCGTCGTACAGATTTTCCGGCGTGCCCACCTGTTGCAATCGGCCGCCGGAAAGAAACGCCACGCGATCAGCGACGGCGAACGCATCTTCCTGATCGTGTGTGACGAATAGCGCCGTGACGCCCTGACGACGCAACAGCGAACGCAATTCGTCGCGCGTGCTGCGTCGCAGCGTGGGATCAAGATTCGACAGCGGCTCATCCAGCAACAACACGGGTGGTGAAATAACCAGCGCGCGCGCCAACGCGACACGTTGTTGCTCACCACCAGAAAGCGCCTGGACCGGTCGGCCCGCTTTGTCCGCCAATCCAACGCCACTCAGCGCCGCTTCGGCTTTCTGCAAACGTTCTGCTTTTTTCACGCCGCGCGCTTCAAGTCCAAACGCGACGTTCTGCACAACACTCAAGTGCGGAAACAACGCGTAGTGCTGAAACACCATTCCAAATCCACGCTTCTCCGCCGGCAACTTTTCAATGCTGGTTCCGTTCAGCAACAGACGACCGCTGTCCGGCTTTTCGTAACCGGCCACCAGTCGCAACGTCGTAGTTTTTCCGGATCCCGATGCCCCAACAAGCGCGAGCAGTTCGCCGGGCGCTACATCAAGTGAAACGTCGTCGACGCCGCCGCCCGTGTTATAGCGAAGGGCCAGTCGTTCGAGAGAGAGCCTGGGAGTTTCGCTCACTTCTTGCTTTGATTGCGAACCTTCGAGTCCCAGGTCTGCATCCACGAGTTTAGCGAATCGGCCATCAGATGACGATCAAGTCCCATCGGACGAATCTGCACACGCGCATCGCGAATCCATTTTGGCAGAATAGAATCGGGAACGTCGGTGCGCGCGGGAATACGCTGCAGTGAATCGGCCGCAAATTTGAGCGACTCGATCGTCATCACGTATTCGATGTACTTCTGCGCGAGCTCCTGGTGCTTCGTGCCTTTCACAACGGCGATGGCATCAACCAGCAGCGGCGTGCCGCTTGATGGAACGATGTATTTCACCGGTGCGCCCGTGCGCTGCTCGAGTGTGGCGATGTCGGGCATGTTGTACAACGTGATCCACCCGTCGCCACGCTTCAGCTTTTCGTACAGCAGCGCGGGATTGATCGTGTATTCCTTTGTGTTGGCGTCGAGCTGGCGCAAAAATGACCAGGCAGAATCAGTCTTGCCCGTGACTTCGATGGAGCGCTGCAGCAACGCACCAAAAATGGCACGCATGGTTCCGCTCGCGATCGGATCACGAATGACAACGTGTCCTTTCCACTTAGGATCAAGCACGTCGTTCCAGTCGCGCGGCGCGCTGGCCGAATCAACTTTTTCGCTGTTGTAGGCGATGACTTCGGGTGTGAGATACGTGCCGTACCACAAACCGTTTTCATCCTGCGCCGCAGGGGCAATCGCTGTTTTCCACGTGGGCTCATACTTCTCGAGCAGCCCTTCTTTCGCCGCGCGTTCAAAAATTTCTGTTGGTGCTCCAAACCAGACGTCCGCCTGCGGATTTTCTTTTTCGCCACGCAAGCGATCCAGCACGTCCTGCGATCCCATGTCGAGCCATTGCACATCAACGCCAGGATTCGCTTTCTCAAATCCTTGCGCATAGTGCTCCAGCAGTTCCTTGCCGTGTGGTGAATACACGGTGAGGATCGTGGACTTTTTGTCGCCGCCGCACGCACCGGCAAACATGGTTGCGAGCAACGCACAGCCAACAAACAGCGATCGATTGTTCAAGAACTTCGCGGTCATGTGTTCCTCACATCCTCGGCGGCGCCGCAGGGGTTGCTGAAATCAGGTTGAGGAGAAGTCGTGCAGCTCCCGGTACACCAGCAGGCAACTGACGGAACAGTGCGAGTGTGACGTAAACGTACGTTCCACGGCCGTACTGCGTCATCAAAAGACCAGCCTTGTTGGGCGGCTCGTCTGGATCATTCATCTGCAGCAACGGCGAATAATTTTTGTCAAACGTGCTGGGCATGTACGTCGCGCGTTCCTGCACCCAGCCGTCCCAATCAGTTGGACCGATTTTGTTCGGGACATTGAGCAGTCGTGATGCCGGCGCGAGAATCGTAACTGGCGCGTTCTCAAGCGTCACGCGTTCGGCGGTGCGCGCCAATTGAATCGGATACGGCATGATGCCCGGCTTCATCATTTCTGTCTGGCCGTATTGCACCACCATTGTGCCGCCTTTCTTTGTGTAGTCGAGCAAACGTGCATTTGCCGCGACCAGCAGATCGTTTGACGCGTACGCCCGCGGACCAACCACAATTGATGTGAAGCGCTTCAAATCCGTGGTTGCGAGCGCGGCCGGCTCGATGCGTTCGACGTTCACGTCAAGTTGACGCAACGCCTCGAAGCCAAGATCACCCACGCCGGCGACGTAACCGACATAGGCTTTCGGCGGCAACGTCACAGCCACCGACTGCAGCCACATGCTCGCCGCAGTGTACACGCGCTGCACGTTGATGTGGTCGTAATTGATGACGTAGTAGCCGGCCTGTGTTCGAACACCTTTGTGCGTCGCGATTGCGTGCAACGCGTGTTTTTCAACCGACAGCTTTCCGCGAAGCATGAACACCACGGTGGCGCGCGGCGACTCGGGCGACAACACCCGCGTACGTGCGGCAGAATCAGCAACCAGCCCGTTGGGCAGTTGCAACGTCACCGTCACACTCTCTGGCGCCGCGTATGCCGACTCGATATTCACGCGCAACTCGCGCACAACCGGCACGTTGGCCCTGATGTACTCGAGCGGACGATCCAGTCCAATGACAATGCCAGGTACACCGGCGACTGCCACCAACTGCTCGCCTTTTACCGGATCGGCCGCGCGATTCATGATTGGCGTGACGACATCCAAACCGATGCCGCCAATCTCGAGACGAACTTGCGCATTCAGCCCGACAGCCTGAGCGCGTTCGGCGTCATCGCGCGAGTCAACCTCAACTCTGAAATAATCCTGCGTGCGTGGAACGGCGCGCCACCATTGCGTCGTATTCGAACGCGCGCGCGCAGTGCGTGAAACGCGCACTGTGCTGTCCGGAGCCAGCAATACCGCTGAAGAAGTATCACGCGTGTTGCCAATTTCCGCGCGCACAAACTTCACGGGAGTGCGACCGCGATTGTACACCGAGATATTCACCGACACACTGTCAGGTACGTCTTTCTTCTCCACCAGCGTCACCGGAATGATCTGCCGCGGAGATATCGCCTCCACCGCAACACCCGCCGCCATAACCAACGCTTGCTCGGCGCGCTGTTCATTTACGTCAATCGCGTTCCACAACTCCGGATTGGTTGCATCCGTTGCTTTGACGGCGGTTGAGTCTTGTGCACGCGCGCTGCGCGGAAAATTGCGATAATCCACCATCACTGACGGCGAGCGCGGATCTGCGTTGTACAGGCGCCATGGACGCGGTCCGGCGCCATCACGCGCGACACGCAGCATCCGCACCGCGCGCGCCAGCGGATCAATCACTGCCGTAGGATCGTTTGCGCGATACGCAACACGCGCCTGATCAAACGCCAGCGATGCGGAATCAAGCGCGAGGCGCACTTCGGGTTTGTTCGTCAGCGATCGCAGTCGCGTCCACGAGCTGTCGATGCCATTGAAGATCGAGCCTTCGGTCGCGGCCTGCGCAACATCACTTACGCGCGATGCTTCAAGTCCGATTTGATCAATCACCGCGCCCTTTGGCTGCAATTGGCCAAAGCCCTGCGATTTGTGCTGCGAGCGACTGTCGGCCGCAATCTCTGCGTAACTACGACCCAGCAACGCGTCGTACTCGCCAACATTCATCTTGGTTGTTGCGGTTGTCGTGGTGCGAATGCGACGATAAAACTTTGACACCGTCCACGGCGTTCCGTACACCGCCGTCGGAAACTTCACCGTATCCGAACTGATGTCGTACGCTTCCCGTGCGAGAATGCCCGAGATCTGATGATGGCCGTGTCCGTCTGCCGGCGTGCCGCTGAACACCGCCACAATGATTTGCGGACGAAACGCGCGCACGGCGCGAATGACATCACCCATGACCGTATCACGCGGCCAATGATTCAACGTCTCTTCGGCGTTCTTGGAAAATCCGAAATCAAATGCGCGCGTAAAGAACTGCCGTCCGCCATCAATGCGTCGCGCCGCCAGCAATTCCTGCGTGCGAATAACGCCCAGCCCCTCGCCAAGTTCGTTGCCGAGCAGGTTTTGTCCGCCGTCGCCACGCGTTAACGACAGGTACGCTGTTTCCACGTGACGCCCGCGCGCGAGCCACGCAATGAGTTGCGTATCTTCGTCATCGGGATGCGCGCCAATTACCAGCACACGACTTGTGTTGCC
>JBDTTO010000185.1:0-6271 GCA_039930585.1 Gemmatimonadaceae bacterium | reverse complement strand
CTGCGCTCGTGTGGCAACCGATGTTTAACGGACGCGATCTCAAAGACTGGGACATCAAGTTTGCGCAGCATCCGCTCGGTGAAAATTTTCGCAACACATTTCGTGTTGAAGATGGAATGCTGAAAGTCCGTTACGATCAGTGGCCCGACTTCAAAGGCGAATTCGGCCACATTTTTTACAAACAACCGTTTTCGTATTACATCGTCGCCGCGGAATACCGTTTCGTTGGCGAACAAGTAACGGGCGCCGGCACGGGCAACAGCTGGGCGATTCGCAACAACGGCATTATGGTCGCATCGCAATCTGCCGCCAGCATGGGACTCAATCAGGATTTTCCGATTTCACTTGAAGTGCAATTGCTGGGTGGACTTGGTAAAGGCACACGAACAAACGGCAATCTGTGCACGCCCGGAACGAACGTGGTAATGAACGACAAATTGGTCACCACACATTGCATCAACTCCAGTTCAATCACATACGACGGCGACGGTTGGGTTCGCGTCGAAGCAATGGTGTTGGGCGACAGCATCGTGAAACACATCGTAAACGGCGACACGGTCATGACGTATTCGAAACCACAAATGGGCGGCGGTAATGCCAACAACACGAATCCTGGCGTGTTGGTCGCGGGCAAGATGTTGACCGAGGGTTACATCACGCTGCAAGCCGAAACCGCACCGATCGATTTCCGCAAAGTCGAAATCGTGAACCTGAAAGGCTGCATGGATCCGAAAGACGCGAACTACAAATCGTATTTCGTGAAGTCGGATCCGACAGCGTGCAAAAAACGGTAAAGCCTTAAAGGCGCTCAGTTCACGTCTGCGGCGTCGCGCGCAATTCGAGCGTGACGCTGTCCGATCGGCAGGATTTGATCCTGGGGCTTGACCTTTACCTAATACTTCTATATTTCTAGAATCATGGAACAATCGACCGTCATCGCTGCCCTCGGCGCCCTCGCCCAATCATCACGCCTCGACATCTACCGTCTCCTGGTCCAGGCCGGTCGATCAGGGATGGCCGCCGGCGCAATTGGCGAAGCTCTTTCCCTCCCCGGATCCACGCTCTCGTTCCACCTCAATCAGCTGCAGCAGGCTGGTTTGATAAGCAGTCAGCGCGACGGCCGATCGCTGATTTATGCGGCCGAGTACGAAACCATGAACGGGCTGCTGAGTTACCTGACGGAAAACTGCTGCCAGGGCGACTCGTCCGGCGGCGATGCCTCGACCTGCACGCCTGCCTGCGAACCGTTGGTCGGGCTCACAATTTCAAGAAAGGAAACCAGTGATATCTCCTGAAAAAGACTCCGCGGACTCCACGATTTCGACCGTCGTCCGCGAGAAATACGGCGAAGCCGCGCGACGCGTGCTGACCAACGCATCCGACGCCGCAAGCTGCTGTGGCCCAGTGAATTCCTGCTGCGGCGGATCTGCGTTTAACGGCAGCGTCGATCCGATTACCAGTAACCTCTACGTCAGCGGCGAAAGCGATGAATTGCCCTCCGCTGCCATGCTCGCCTCACTCGGCTGCGGCAATCCCACCGCGCTGGCCGAATTGAAAGCCGGGGACGTTGTGCTCGATCTCGGCTCGGGTGGTGGTATCGATGTACTGCTTTCCGCGCGTCGCGTTGGCACGACTGGAAAAGCCTACGGTCTCGACATGACCGACGACATGCTGACACTCGCGCGACGGAACGCCGAGGAAGCTGGTGTCACCAACGTCGAATTTCTGAAGGGGCAGATTGAGCACATTCCACTGCCGGATGCATCCGTTGATGTCATCATTTCCAACTGCGTTATCAATCTTTCGGGCGACAAACAACAGGTGTTATCCGAAGCGTTTCGTGTATTGAAACCGGGCGGCCGATTTGCAGTCAGTGATGTTGTCGTGAAAGGCGAAGTACCCGTCGCAGTGCGGCGCAGCATGGAACTGTGGGTCGGTTGCGTTGCCGGCGCGCTTGAAGAAACGCAATTCAAAACGTTGCTGACAAATGCCGGATTTGAAAATCCGAGTGTTGAGCCAACGCGCGTTTACAAAGTTGAAGATGCGAAAGCGTTTTTGATGGAAGCAGGAATTGATGTTGATGCCAACATCGCGGACATCGAAGGTCGCTTCATGGCCGCGTTCGTGCGCGCGCAAAAACCAATGCAACTTTCTTAGGCGTACCGTCACACGATGCGTTATGCACTGATCTCCGATATTCATGCGAACCTGCACGCACTGGATGCCGTGCTTGCAGATATCGACACGCGACGTGATGTCGATGCGATCTATCACCTGGGCGATCTCGTTGGATATTCCGCTTTTCCCAACGAGGTCGTGAACAGGCTGCGATCGCGATCAATTAGCGGCGTTGCCGGCAATTACGACTCGACGGTGGCAACGGACTACAAACATTGCGGCTGCAAAAGTGAATCGGCGCGACAGGAAGAGCTCGCGCACATCAGCTTTGAGTTCACAAAGCGAGCGGTCACACCGGAAACAAAAACGTTCCTCGCAACGCTGCCGTTTTCACTGGATCTGCGGCCACTCGGCGGCCATGTGAGCGGTCCGCGACTTGTTCTCGTACACGGAACCCCGACGCTCAACACACTGTATTGGACCGAAGATCGCGACGACGCATTCTGCCTGAAGATGGCGAATAGCATTGGTTTGCAAGCGGGAGATATGATCGCATTCGGTCACACGCACAAACCGTGGCATCGCGAAGTTGGCGGCATTCATTTTGTGAATACCGGAAGCGTTGGCCGCCCGAAAGACGGCGATCCGCGTGCGGGTTATGTCATCGTTGAACTTGGTGAAACTGTGGCGCACGTTGATTTCAGGCGCGTCACCTACGATATCAACTCGGCAATTGCCGGGGTTCGGGCGGCTGGATTGCCACTTGAATTCGCTGAATTTCTGCGGACTGGTGGCCTTCCTTCAATCGATCAGTAAAAAAGTTCAGAAAGTTTTGGCAACCATGTCGAGAACGCGCAAGCAGCTCCGACTTCAGGCACAACCGCCAATTCTGGCCTGGTTATCTGAACTGAACCCAAGAGGATTTCCCCATGCGCTACTTGATCATGATGAACCTGCCCGCCGCCACCAGCGATTACACGCACCAGGAATGGGCGCCCGAAGCATGGAAAGCACACCGCGCCGCGCACGAGAAGTTGAATGCGGAACTCAAGGAACGTGGCGAACTGGTTGGCATTGAAGCACTCACGACACCGAAACAGGCGAAGCTGATTCACTCGGACGCAAACGGTCTTCCGAAAACCGACGGCGTGTTTGCGGAATCGAAAGAATTTCTCGCCGGCTTCTGGGTCATCGATGTTGACTCACCCGAACGTGCCTATGAAGTTGCCGCGCGCGCATCGGCTGCACCGGGACCTGATGGCAAGCCACTCAACATGCCCATCGAAGTTCGCGAAGTCATGATGAGCGGTACGAAAAACGGGTGACCACTGGGCCGCTCACCACCGTTGTCGAGAATCTGTTACGCGAACTTTCGCCGCAGATACTCGGCGCGGTGGTTCGACGCGCCGGTGATTTTGATGTAGCTGAAGACGCTGTACAGGAAGCGTTAATCGATGCGGCCGAGCAGTGGCCGATCAATGGGATTCCCGCAAATCCGCGCGGTTGGTTGTTTCGCGTGGCAGTTCGTCGCTTACTCGATCACACGCGGAGCGATGCTGCCCGACATGAACGCGAACACTCAATCGCCGATGTCGCAGCAATCGATACGTCATTGGAAGTCGAGCAGGATGACACGCTCGTATTGCTGTTCATGTGCTGTCATCCCGCAATTTCGCCGGCGTCAGCCATCGCGTTGACGCTGCGCGCAGTTGGCGGACTCACGACTGCAGAAATTGCACACGCGTTTCTCGTGCCCGAAGCAACGATGGCGCAACGCATCAGTCGCGCCAAGCAAGCGATCAAGGCGTCAGGTACCGCGTTCCACATGCCGGAAGACGCCGAACGTGCCGACTCGCTGCGCTCGGTGTTGCATGTGTTGTATCTCATGTTCAACGAAGGCTATAGCAGCAGTCACGGCGCAGAACTACAGCGGACGGATCTTGCGGCGGAAGCAATTCGCATCACACGACTGGCGCGCACACTGCTGCCGCAAGATGTTGAACTGATCGGTCTGCTGGCGCTGATGTTGCTTACACATTCGCGACGGAACGCGCGCACTGCTACAGACGGCGCACTCATTCCGCTGGATGAGCAGGATCGTTCGTTGTGGGATCGCGCTCTTATTGACGAAGGCAGAATGTTGGTCGCATCCGCGCTGTCGCGAGGCAATGTTGGACCGTATCAGTTGCAGGCCGCGATCGCAGCTCTTCACTGCGAGGCCATAAACGCCGCCGCAACTGATTGGCCGCAAATCCTGGCGCTCTACGCGCTGCTGTTGCGCATGACCGGCAATCCAATGGTGGCACTCAATCACGCAATTGCAGTCGCCATGGTTCACGGTGCGGCGCGAGGCATGGCATTGCTTGACGAACTCGATACACCGAATGCACTCGCTGGCCATTACCGCCTGGATTCGGTGCGCGCACACTTTCATGAAATGGCGGGCGACAACGCGGCCGCCGTGCTGCACTTTCGTCGGGCCGCGGAAAAGACGCTGAGTATTCCGGAGCGCAACTACCTCATTCACAAAGCGGCCGTGGCCAGCAGCCGCAAGCGAAATTCACCATCAATGCAGTGAGGTGCGCGCACGCATTGCCGGAATCGTAAGTTCGGCGCACATTATTTGAGTCGTTCGCCCCGACTCACTCCATGCATCGATCACATGCTGAATAATCGTTCAATGCCACGCGCGATTGTCGTTCCGGTGCTCGCGTATCCTGATGTTGGCGAGGCTGTCGCGTGGTTGAGCGCTGCATTTGGATTTGCCGAACGACTACGCATTGGTGATCATCGCGCGCAAATGCACATCAGCGAAGGTGCAGCCATGGTTGTACGTGAAGGCGGGAGCGCTGGCGATGGCAGCGCGAACAACTTGCACACGGTGATGGTGCGTGTCGAAGATGTGCAGGCTCACTTTGAACGGGCGACAGCCCACGGTGCGCGCGTCGTGCATCCACCAACTGATTATCCGTACGGCGAACGACAATTCACAGTCATTGACCTCGGCGGACATTCGTGGACGTTTTCGCAAACGCTCAACGATGTTGCACCGGACACCTGGGGCGGAGTTTTGCGGGAGAATGTCTGACCATGCGGACCTATATCGCACTTACCGGCACACTGTTCGGCCTCATCGTGATTGCGCACATCGCGCGCGGCATTTCCGAAGGCGCGGCAATCTTTGATCCGTGGTACATCGCGCTTACCGCTGCCGCGGGCGCCTTAAGCATCTGGGCAGTAGTGCTGCTGCGAAAGCCAAAGGCATAACGCGCGATGTACCTTTTCCCTTACTGGACCGAGTTCGTTTAGTTCGTCACCTTTGCGCCAACAATATCGCGCGCCGATGCCAACCGCTCCACGTTCCATCCGCGCAATTTGGCCAACGCAAGAATCCGTTCAGTGATTAGCGGCGATACCGCGAGCGCCGAATATGCCCAACGCAGCGTTGGCGAATAAATGACGGCCGTTCCTGGATAATCAGGCAAATCAATCGATTCGACTCGCACCGAATCACTGCCCACGCGCAACCAGCTGCCGTTCATCACTTCGCGCGCGCGTTCGCTCCGTTTCCATCCGCGCATGGTTGCGTCGGCATACGGCTTTGCGCCACTGGTAACCCACGCCGACTTGCCGTTCTGAACCAACCACACCATGCCGGCCTGCGGTGATGGCTGTGTAATCAACGCACCCGCAATTGGTGATGCCGCATCGCTGCGGTTGAGAAACGCGACACTCCGTTCCATAGAAATTGGCGCCGTTCCCGCTTCGAGCATCAACCACTGGCCACCAATGCGAATTGCTCCCGATGGTGTTCCCGGCGTTACAAAAGACGCAAAGTTCGCGTTGACCACACGCGCCGAATCAACCGGCAAATCAAACATCGCACGATTGTTCAGCGACAGAAACGCCCGGCGCAACGAATCGGACATCGTAAGCGAATCGGCTGCAAACGTGGCATTCGCCAGTGCACTTAGTATCGTGATGCGTTTGTACGGCTTTCCCACGCGATAGATGTTGAGCTGCAGCGGAATGTTGATTGGGACGTCGCGCAGTCGCTGCCACTGCGAATATTGAATCTCGACACGCATTGCGCCCCATCCTGCTAATCCAAAATCGCGCGGCTGCGCGGCGTCAAATTGCGCCATCGCCAACG
>JBDTTO010000184.1:0-6274 GCA_039930585.1 Gemmatimonadaceae bacterium | reverse complement strand
GCATTGGCGCCGCTGTCAGTGTGGACAGCGTACTGGGCGGGCGTTTTGAAGGCGATTTCGATCTCGACTTCTTTGGCGGTGCGAGTACTGGTCCGGGCGATCGTCGACTGTTTGCCGAACCACGCTTGCGCACGGCGCGCGCACAAATGCACTGGGCTCGCACCGAACTGTTGGTTGGTTCCGAAACGCCACTCATTTCCGATCTCAATCCAATTAGCGTGGCCGCGGTTGGATTGCCTGGGTTTGTTGCCGCCGGAAATCTCTGGAACTGGCTGCCGCAAATTCGACTGACGCAGGAAATTCTCGGGTCAGCCAGGAATGGTTCGCCGGTAACGTTTGCGCTGCAGGGTGCCGTGCTCGCACCGTTTACAAGTTCGCAGCACATCGCTGAATCTGATGCGGTGGACGCTGGCGAACGTTCGGGTCGGCCATTTATCGAGAGCCGCGCTCGCTTGCGCTGGGGAGCAATGGAAGACGGAAGTTTAAGCGACGGCGAAATGTTGCGGCGCGGCGGCGAAGTTGGCGTGAGTGCGCACTACGGATGGGCGCGCACCAGTGGCACGTCAATGCAGAACAGCAAAGCCATCGCTGCGGATGCGCACATTTCGTTGCCCGGAAATCTGGAGCTGCGTGGCGAAGCGTATCGCGGTCAGTTGCTGCGTGGTTTGGGTGGTGGCGGAATTGGGCAGAACTTTGGACGCGCAATTGATACAGCGTCAGTCGGGCCAATCTTGCGGGATGTTGCCGGTTGGGTGCAGCTCAACGCGCAGTTACATCCAACGCTCATTGCCGGTTTGGGGTGTGGTATTGACGCCGTGGATTTGCGCGATCGCCCCGTTCGTCAGCGCAACACGTCATGCGCCGCGCACACGCTGTACCGACCGAACCAGCCCGTGTTTATTGCATTTGAGTTGCGTGGCATGCAGACGCGATACGCCGAGCGTAACTATCGCGGCACGCACTTCAATCTCGCGATCGGTTTCGAGCTGTGACGATGACTTTGCGAAACACCGTCGTCGCGCTGGCACTGTTAGTCGCAACGGGCGTAACACACGCTCAATCAACCGTGAACGGTCGTGTCACGTTGATTGAGACCTCACGCAAGGGCCCGAACGACATCGGTACGTCAATCGTGTGGCTGGTGCCCGTTGGTTTTACCGACAACCGGCTCGACACAATCCCACGTCATGCGTCAGTTGCCATGCGCGAGCGTGAGTTCACACCGCACGTGCGCGTGGTTGCCGTTGGGGGATCAGTAGAGTTTCCCAATCAGGATCCATTCAGTCACAACGTCTTTTCCAACACGGACCTCGGCCGGTTTGACCTCGGACTGTATCCGCGCCGAAAGACGCGCAGCACCACGGTCGAAAATCCGGGCGTGTACGCGGTGTATTGCAACATTCACGCGCGTATGTCGAGTTTCATCATTGCCGTGCCAACACGCCACGTGGCGCAGGTCGACCGGAACGGCGCGTTCGCATTGAAAGATGTTCCCGCAGGTACGTACGAACTGCACGCGTGGCACGAACGCGCGAGCGAGAAAGAATCGCGAATCGTCGTCACGTCTGCCGATCAAACCGTCGCCGTCGCGCTGGATGCGCGCGGATTTGTTCCGGGACCACACCTCAACAAGTTCGGGCAGACCTACCCCGCAACGCGCGCCGATCGGTACGAATAGCCATGTTCACGGCCGAGCATCACTACAACCCGTCGTCGTCGCTCACGACGCGCGCGTTCGTAGGTTCGGCTCTCACTGTTCTGGTCATCGTTGCTGCCGTTATTGGTTCATTCGCTGTTGGCGCTCGTCGCACCGCGACCGAAAATACACAGCGCGGTCTCGAACAGTCGGCCGATCTGGTTGCGCAGTTCCTTTCGGGACGTGAACGAACGCTTGTTGGTGGTGCGCGCGTCTTCGTGCAGAATCCAAACTTCCGTTCGTTGATTGCTGAACGTCAGCGCGTCGATGTGCTTGATCGCGCGATCGAGGCAGCCGAACAGATTGGTGCCGATTGGGCGTTTATCACGGACGCTGCCGGCGTGTTGATCGCGAAAAGCGACGAAGGCGACGTTACCGGTCTTGCGATGGGGCAAGTGCCGCTCATTGCGGGCGCACTGCGTGGTCAGATTCAAAGTGGCTTCGGTGCGTCGGGCGACACGATGATCTTCCAGGCCGTGGCGTTGCCAATCAGCGCAAAACTTGGCGCGCCGGCCGGTGTGCTGGTCGCAACACGTGTTATCGATTCGGCGTTCCTGCACAGCGTGAAAGTTGCAACGTCCAGCGATCTGGTTTTCTACACGCGGGATGAGAAAGGCCGGGATCATCCGTCGGCGGCCACTGTTGCGGCGTCGGCAAAAGAACTGACCGCGTTTCTCGGAAGTCGCGCTGATACAGTACGAAATGCCAGAGGCGAAGCAACGTTCGGCGATACGCGATTCGTATCGCTGGGCAGTTCGCTCGTGACTGCGGGCGGCGCTGTTGTTGGTGGATTCGTTGTGCTTCGCCCGCGCGATGATGTTGCCGCAACTTTCGCGACGATTCGTGAACCACTGCTCGTGGCGTTGCTGGTGGGATCGATGATCACGCTGTTCGTGACCTGGCTGGTCGCGAGGTTTGTGAGCCGTCCGGCAGAGGCGTTGGCCAACGTCGTGGCGCGAGCGGCCGGCGGCGATCTCAAGGCTACCGCCAGCATTCCGCACAATCTCGAAACGCGCGAGCTGCGCGATCTCACGATTGCGTTTGAGTCACTGGTGAACGACCTGCGCGACAAGGAAGCGTTGATTGCCGTTGCGCGCTTCCAACCATCGGCGTCGGCCGCTACACCTCCGGATGACAACGACAAACCTCCGCGTCAATCGCGCTTTGGTGCGGCACGTACATCCAGTGCGCGTTTGCCGCTGGCCCGACAGATCAGCAATCCGGGACTCGTGCTTGAACCCGGAAGCATTCTCGCCAGCCGTTATGCGATCGAAGCCGAAGTTGGTCGAGGCGGATTGGGAATCGTGTATCGCGCACTGGATCGTGTAATTGGCGAAGTCATCGCCATCAAGATTTTGCGCCCCGAATTGGTGCTGGCCGATGCGACGGCGTTCGAGCAACTCAAGCTTGAACTGCGCATCACGCGACGGTTATCGCATCGCAACATTGTCCGAACGCACGATATCGGTGAGACAGCCGACGTTCCGTTTCTCACGATGGAATACGTGGACGGCGCCTCGTTGTCCACCATCATCCAGGCGCGCGGCGGGTTGTCGCGAAGTGCCGTATTGGCAATGGCCAAGCAGCTGCTCGGCGGTTTGAGTGTCGCACACGATCACGGCATCGTGCACGGTGATCTCAAGCCACAGAATTTGCTGATCGACGCAAATGGATTGCTCAAAGTTACGGACTTTGGTGTGGCGCGACTCGTGCGCGGTTCGCGACAGATGCGAAGTCGTGCCGATGCCGGTGCTACGTCATCGGAAATTCCCGCGTCATCGCGACTCGCGGGAGCGGTGGTTGGCACGCCCGAATACATGGCGCCCGAACAATTGATTGGCGAACCGTCCAACGTGCAGACCGACTTGTATGCGGCGGGTATTGTGTTGAATGAATGTCTCACCGGTAGTACGCCGTACCAAGCCGACACGCCGCTCGCATTCGTTGCGCGTAAGCTCGGTTCGGACGTCGAAGCCGAATTGGGCTTCAGCGCGCCGGATCGTTACACGGATGTGAACGCGACGCACGCAGACATTCGTTTGGTGGTGGATAGTCTCATGAATCCACGCCCCGAACTGCGACCGAATTCGGCCCGGGCCGCACTCGCACGGTTTTCTGCGCTCGGATAATTCCGAGGTTGAAGGTGCGGCGCAATGCGACGGGACGTCCGAAAAAACTGGCGGGAATATATCCGGCGCCTACGCAGTCTACGATGATAGAACACTCACACTCGATCAATCGTATGCCGCTTGCACTGCCGCTCCATCCAGAAGATTCATCATCGACCGACGACGCTGCACATTCGGTCAGTCGCCGCAATTTCCTCGGCGCCACGTGCGCCACACTGTTGGCCAGTGTGCTGGCAGCCTGTGGTGGTGGAGCCGACTCCGTTGGTGGTGTTACAGAGCCACCTCCGTCCGGCAGCACGACTTTTACCGGTGGCGTTGTCACCTTGCAGCTCAGCCAGATTCCGGCGCTCACGGCAACCAACGGTCATCAGGTTCTCGCACTGACTGACGGCGGTCGTCGCGCCGATCTCGTAATCATCAATGTCGGTGGAACGTATAAAGCATTTACCAGCATCTGCACGCACGAAGGCTGTTCGGTAAACGGATACACCGGTCAGCGCATGGTTTGTCCGTGCCACGGTTCCGAGTACGATTTGACGGGCAAGGTGGTTGCGGGGCCGGCGCCTTTGCCGCTTCGTGAATACACCGTTGTGCTCAATTCCGCAGCGCAAACGCTCACAATCGCCGTCTGAGGCCTCCGATGAAGCGTCTGTCCACAGCATTTCTGATCTCCTGCACGCTGGCCGCGTTGCCACTGGGTGCGCAGTCCGTGATTGACTCGACGGGCGAGCGGTCCGTCGTGCGCGAACTCGCGCCATCCAGCGTCGAGCAGTTCACAGATGCCGTTTCAGATTCAACGCCAGGTAGTTTCGTGCAGGTGAAGCCGGTTGGCGTACTGCGACTGAAAGCGAATTTGCTCGCCGAAAGTCTGAATGATCCCAATCACCTGCTGTCGCAACCTGATACCGGACGACGCAAAGCCGTCAAGACAAGCGAATGGTATTCACGTCGTCTCACGCTGCATCGTTACGGCAGCTACGTGATGTTGCCATTGTTTGTGACGCAGTTTGTGTTGGGCAACAAGTTACTCAATCAGAAGGAAGATTTATACGCAACGCCAGCACGTCGTCAAATTCCGGTTGACGCGAATTTGCGCAGCACGCATGCCGCTGTCGCAGGTGCAGTTGGGTTGCTGTTTCTCAGCAACACAACGACAGGTGTGTGGAACTATCTCGCAACGCGTCACAACGTCGAAGGCCGCAAGCTGCGCACAATTCACGCGCTGACAATGCTTTTGGCGGACGCAGGATTTGCGTACACAGGCTATCTCGGTTCGCAGGCCAAGGATCACGGGATCGATGATGCACACAAGCATCGCAACGCAGGCCTGACGTCCTTTGGTATTGCAACAGTTGGCGCATCGCTGATGTGGTTCCGCAAGGACTGATCAGGTCGCACAGTAGCACCCGCCGTACCACCAAATAATTCCGAAAACTGCGATGCCCTCAGCGATAGCTGCGCTCGCGAATGCCGTACAACCGTGGCAATCGTTATACGCTGGGCACTCGTCGGTATCGACGCTGGTTCTGTTTATTCACATCAGCGCCCTCGTTGGCTCGGCCGGACTTGCCGTGGCAAACGATCGCGCGATTGTACGCACGAGCAAGGAAGACATTACGGGACATGCACGACGACTCGCTGATTTGTCGCTGAGTCATCGTTCGGTTGTAACTGCACTGGCCGTGTCACTTATAAGTGGCGTGCTGTTGTTGCTGGCAGATGTCGAAGCGTTTCTTCGCATGCCGGCATTCTGGATCAAGATGGGACTCATTCTGCTGCTCGTTGGGAACGCGTCGCTGATGCTGCGACGTGAAACTCAATTGCGCCGGATTGAGTCCGCGCTGGTGCCTGTCGCACCGGCAATCAATGGACGGTTGTGGCTTGCTTTGCGAAGACACGCATTAGCCAGTCTCGCACTGTGGTTTGCCATCGTGCTTGCCGGAACCGCCCTGGCATCAAACTGACGTCATCGTGTTGATGAGGTTTGTCTGACGCAGTTCATCTGATCACTACCCGCCCGTAACACGACCACCAGTTCAGGAGCGACAATGTTTTCTTTTCAGACAAAAGCAAAGTTGGTGTTAGCAGTTTTTGGCACCATGAGTCTCGCGTTGATATCCGCATGCGGCGGAAGTTCGGACGGCGGCGGAACCGTCGCGCCGCCAGCCGTCGTGGTATCATCGATTGCAGTAACTATTTCCGGTGCGACGACAATCAATGCACTCACCGATACGCGCACCGCGACTGCAGTTGCACGTGACGCGAACGGCGCAGATATCGCATCACCATCGTTGACGTGGACATCCAGTGCGCCAGCTGTTGCAACAGTTTCCGGAAACGGTACCAGCGCAACAGTTACCGCGGTCGGTAACGGCACAGCAACGATCACCGCCGCCAGCGGCTCCGTACAAAGCAGTGCTTCAATCACGGTCACGCAAGTTGCAACGAC
>JBDTTO010000183.1:0-6281 GCA_039930585.1 Gemmatimonadaceae bacterium | reverse complement strand
ACACGGGCATCTGCATTTTTGCATACAACATGAAAACCACACGCGAGTTCTACATCCTCGCAATTCTGGTGGGTTTGGTGCAGGGCGGAACGCAGGCACTTAGCCGATCGTTGTTTGCGCGCATGATTCCCAAACACAAAAGCGGTGAATTTTTCGGATTCTATTCTGTGTTCGAAAAGTTTGGTGGCATCCTTGGCCCACTGCTGTTTGGTATTGCGCTTGGACAAAGTGGATCAAGCCGCATCGCAATTCTCTCCGTTATCGCGTTCTTCATTGTCGGTGGTGGCATTCTGGCACTGGTAAACGTTGGTCAGGGCGAAGAAGCGGCGCGCGCTGCCGATATACGCACGCATAGCGCGTAATCAATTGCACCGAAGTCTACAGACGGTGTTGCCGAGTATTGGCAACTCGGCAAACGTTCCCCGGATGAATCACGTCGCGTTCATGCACACGAGTCGCTAGCGCCCGTGCTTTACGAAGCGCTGCGGCCCGTCGCAAGGCTTGCCTTGCGTTGGTATTACCGATCTGTCACGGTGGCCGGACGCAGTCGCGTTCCGCTTTCGGGGCCGGTATTTTTTGCAGTGAATCATCCCAATGCGCTGGTGGATGCGTTGGTTGTCGCATCGGTCATGCCGCGCCCTGTGGGATTCACTGCCAAATCCACGATTTTCGCCAATCCATTGCTCGCAGTGTTTCTGCGCGCCGTGGGAGTTGTGCCGCTCAAACGTGCGGCCGACATGGCGAAGGCGGCCGCCGCAGAAGCAGCTAAGGCGGCACACGGTGACAACTTCGCTGCGTCCTCACAAACGGTCGTTCAGTCGCCCAGCGAGCTATCGCAACGGGATGCGACGATCGTCGTTCCAATCGACCCGTCGCGCAATGCCGATTCGTTTCGCGCGGTAAGCGCGGCAATGGCTGCAGGTAAAGCAATCGTTGTATTTCCCGAAGGCATCAGTCACGACGCACCACACCTGGCACCACTGCGCACAGGACTCGCGCGTATGGCATTGCAAGCGCGCGAATCGCTGGACGTACACGGCATCAAGATCATTCCGGTCGGGCTGTTGTTTGAACGCAAGGAAGAACCGCGTTCACGTGTATTGGTACAAATTGGCGAACCGATTGATGTCGACACGTTTGCGAGCAATACACAATCAGTCGAAACGCTTACTGCGCTGATCGGCGAACGTCTGGCCGCTGTTACGCTCAATTTTGAAAGTGCTGAAGATGCCGCGCGCATTGAAGTAGTCAGCGAAACGATGGCGGCGCTGCTCGAACCAACCAGCACGATTGGTGAAGGCGGGCCATCGCTCAGCAGCGTACTCGCCATTTCACGTCGCGCCGAGCGCGTGCGTCAACGCCTGGCGAGTGATGCGTCACCGGAGTTTCGTGAAGCAACCGCACAATTCGAATCGCGCCTGGAAACGTTTCGCGCCCGATTGCACGCGGAGCATGTCGTTGTGGGAGATCTTTTCATCGATATTGGAGCCACACCCGGTGCACGCTTTGCGGTTCGTGAGTCGCTACTGGCCGCAGTGCTGACACCAATTTCATGGTGGGGTCGCATCACGCATTTTGTACCGTTGCGAGTGGCGCGATGGTTAGCTGTGCGCAATGCACGTAATCGTGATGAGCCGGCGATGAACACAATCATCATCGGATTGATGCTGGTGCTAACATCGTATGCACTGCAAACCGCGCTCGTGTGGGCCCTGGTTGGCGCCAAGTGGGCCGTGGTGTTTCTGATAACGCTTATTCCGTCGGCCAGTAGCGATTTACGTTACGGCGATCGCGTGGAACGTCGCACGCAACGCATGCGCACATATCTCCGCTTTCGTGAACAACCGGCGTTACGCGCCGAACTCCTGGCCGAGGCGGATTGGTTGCGTCGGCAGGCGGGAGTGATTGAGGCAATGTCGCAGTAGTGCATTCGCAGCTGTAATACATTCGCGTTGTCGCAAGTCGAATAGCGCACCGAATATTTCGACGGCTATACCCTTCGGCGCGAACATTCAATCGCTACTTCCGTAACTCGTCATCAACTGGCGGCAACACTGGCCCGCCAAGATCCCAGTGCCACGCGTCGCGACGCACTTCCGTGCGCGGGTCCTTGAGCGGCTTGAATTGAATGCGCGCCTCCGGAATGCCCACAGCGCGGCCGTATGCGAGCAGGCGCTCGAGATCTGTCGACACGAGATGCACCATTGGCCGCCCTTGCCACACGTGACGGTGCAACCACAAACCACCGTCCATCGCGTGAATCATTCCGTCGCGTCGTTTCTCAAATTCCCGCGCACCCGACGCGCGATTGGCGTCGCGCAGACGTTCAGCGCGGCGCACTGCATCAGGATCGGACGCGATGGGCAGCAACGCACTCGCCAACTCGGCATTCGATGAAGTCATTTCAACATGTTGCGAGCAGTACGATGCTCTCGCAATGGTCTCGCGTAGTCACTAACGCCAAAACGCCGATTCGGAAAGCGAATCGGCGTTCACGGCTCCCCTCTCCACAGCCCGCAGCTGCGTCGAGTGAACACAACCTTCAGCGATGCACTACTGACACGTAATCAGCCCCGACTGCGTCGCTGGTGCGACTGCCGCGGCCGTTCCGTAAAACACGGCGCATCGTATCGACGTGTAGGCGTGGATTGTGGTGGCCGACCAACCCGTTCGCGTCGATTCGGTCACACTCAACGTGACTCCATTCGTCGGCGACATGTTCGCCTGTACGGCCGTGGGAGCATATGCATGACTGCTGTAGTAATACAGCTCTTGCTGACTCGCCAGGTTGGCCAAATCACTCTTCTCGGCTGTTACGTACGCGCGGCTCTTTGTGCTCGCGAATCTGGGGATTGCTATGGCTGCCAGAATTCCGATGATCACAACCACAATCATGAGTTCGATGAGTGTAAATCCGGTTTTCCGTCGAGTGTTTGGCATAAGCAGCTTGAATGTTCTGGCAGGCCGACGCACGGGATCAGGCAAGTTGCCGGAGCGGGAAATCCCAGTGCGGGCGAACACCAGCTACGAGTGCAACCTCGGTGCCGTCAATGCAATTTCCACTTAACTACATACGTATCAATAGTTTACAAACTTCACCGGCTGGCCGAACGTGGCCGAGGGCCTTGCGACTTCGCCGGTTTACCGCAAAGTGCAAGACCCGTGTTCGAAAGCTGACGCCTGTAAAAGTTGTGATTCGTCGCTGAAATCATCCAACCATGCGACCTTCACGTCCGCCGCCTGAGCCGCAGTCCTAGGACTTAGCGTCCAGCCAGTTGTCGCCGACCCCAGTCTCAACCAGCAACGGAACGGACAGCTGGGCCGCTCCTTCCATCTCCCGCTTCACAACCGCGGTCAGCTGCGCTTCCTCGGCTGCAGGGAATTCGAAGACCAGTTCGTCGTGCACCTGCAGCAGCATGCGGGCTTTGAGGCCTTCCGCTGGCAAGATCTTATCGATGCGAATCATCGCAATCTTGATGAGATCGGCTGCAGAACCCTGAATGGGTGCGTTGGCCGCTACGCGTTCGCCAAAGGCGCGAATATTGAAATTGCGTTCCTTGAGCTCCGGGATGTATCGACGGCGATTGAACAGCGTTTCGGCGTATCCTTTTTCGCGCGCGACGACCACACAACGTTCCAGAAACTGACGAACGCCAGCGAAACGCTCAAAATACGTTTCGATAAATGCCTTTGCTTCGGCGTTTGAAATCTTGAGCTGACGTGACAGCGCGTGTGCACCTTGTCCGTAAATCGTTGCGAAGTTGATGGTCTTGGCGCGCCCACGCATTTCGCTGGTGACATCGGCAACCTCGACACCAAAGATCACGGCCGCTGTCTGTTTGTGAATGTCACCGCCGGCGCGAAATGCCTGCACGAACGCCGGATCATCCGACAGGTGCGCGAGCAATCGCAATTCAATCTGCGAATAGTCAGCGCTCAGGAAACGCCAACCGGGTCGCGGCACAAACCCGCGGCGGATGTCGCGTCCCAATTCACGACGAATCGGAATGTTTTGCAGATTGGGATCGTTGCTGGACAAACGACCAGTTGCTGCAACGGTTTGCGCGTACGACGTGTGCAAACGCTTGTCGCGCGGATTCACGAGCTTCGGCAACGCGTCAATGTAGGTGCCTTCGAGCTTGAACAGCTCGCGGTACTCCATCAACAAACCAGGCAACACATGTCCTTCATCCGCCAGCTCCTGCAGCACACTGGCATCTGTACTCGGCCCCGTTGATGTCTTCTTTTTGATCGGCAGCTTGAGCTGATCAAACAACACCGTTCGCAACTGCGGGTTGGAATTGATGTTGAATTTGCTGCCCGCCTCGAGATAAATCGCCTGCTCGACCTTTTCGCGCTCCGTTTGAAAGCGCGTTTTGAGCGATGCGAAATAATCCGGATCGATGGCAATTCCCTCCCATTCCATCGTTGCGAGTACATCCACCAGCGGCACTTCAATTTCTGCCATCAATTGCGCCACGCCGCGCTCTGCCAATTGCGGCTCGAGCAACGCGCGCAAACGCATCGTGACATCAACATCTTCGCACGAGTAGTCACGCGCGGCGTCCACCGGCACCACGTCAAACGGCAACTGCGATTTGCCTTTGCCGCACAAACGCTCATAACTCGTCATCGTGTGGCCGAGCATTTCGAGTGCGAGCAGATCGAGTCCGTGCGTGCGGCGGCCTGGATCAATCACGTAACTGGCCAGCATCGTGTCGAAATCAAGACCTTTCAGCATGACACCGGCCCCACGCAGCACGAGCGCATCGTACTTGGCGTTTTGCGCAACTTTCTTGACCGACGCATCTTCGAGCAGCGCACGCAACGGCGCCATTTCTGCACTTTGAATCGGCGGGAGATTTACCGGTTCTGGAACACCGGCCGTCAAACGTTTGCCGGCAATTCCGGTTTCACCCGACAGCAACGTGAGCAATCCGCCACCATCATCACGACGGTGACGAAACGGCAAGTAATACGCTTCACCCGGTGCGACCGCTATTGAAATACCAACCAGAATTGCGCGCATTGCATCAACACCAAGTGGCGCGTCCGGTTCGCTGATCGTCTCGGTGTCGATTGCGAAGTGCGGCACCGATCGAGCGCGTTCGATGACACGCGTAACTGCTTCGACAGTATCTGCGATTTCATAGTGTGCATCCACCAAACGCATCACGCCCGAATCGCTGAGCACAACCTGTGGCGCCGCGATTGCCGACGCCGACACAACACTGGCATCCGCATCTACGTAGGCGGCAGCGTGTGCCGCATCACTGGGCTCGCCTGGTGTCAGCAAATCACCTTGCGCGGACTGTGCTTTCGGCGCCGCAGGTGCGTTGGATGCTTCTTCGCCAATGCTGCGCGCCAACGTATTGAATTCCAGTTCGACGTACAACGACCGCAATGCATCGTTGTTGGGTTGCTGCACCTTGAGCGCTTCCGGATTGAGCTCAATCGGCACATCACAGATGATGGTCACGAGCTTCTTGGACAACGTCGCGTTATCCAGCTGCGACAGCAGCGCTTCGCGAGTGCGCTTCTTGGTGATGTCTTCGGCGTGCGCAATAATGTTTTCCAGTGCGCCATACAATCCGATCAACTCCTGTGCGCCTTTCTCGCCGATGCCTTTGACGCCAGGCACGTTGTCAGACGTATCGCCAACCAGCGCGAGGTAGTCGATAACAAATTCCGGAGCCACGCCCAATCGCACCGAACCGTTCTCTACGCCAACCCAACTTTCTTCTACGCTCGCTGGACCGCCGCGTCCAGGATTGAGCAACCAGACACCCGGTCGCACGAGCTGCTGAAAATCCTTGTCGCCCGAAACGACAACGACGTTGTATCCCGCCTCAACACCTTTCTTCGCAAGCGTGCCGATTACATCGTCGGCTTCAAATCCGGGCACCGAGAGCACCGGCATGCGATACGCCGACAGCAGTTGCGTGATGCGATGCAGACCGCGATCAAAATCGGCTTGCAGCTCGTCACTCAGTTTGTCGCGCGTTGCTTTGTAGTCGGGATACAGTTCCTCGCGAAATGACGCGCCGGCGTCATGCACCCATCCAATGAGTTCTGGCTGATGGGTGGCCAGCAATCGTTTCAGAAAATTTGCAATACCCCATGCCGCGCTGGTGTTCTCGCCGCTCTTGTTCGTGAGCGGGCGCGTCAGCAGTGCAAAAAACGCGCGATAAATGAGCGCGTATCCGTCAATGAGAAAAAGGCGCGGCGCTGGTGGAAGCGAAACTTTTGGTGCTACGTCACTCATGTGAACATCCAAGTTG
>JBDTTO010000182.1:0-6281 GCA_039930585.1 Gemmatimonadaceae bacterium | reverse complement strand
TTCATGCGCAACCTGGGGTACGGGTTTCAGAAATGCTCAAGGCAAGAATCTGCTGGAAAACCGTGTCAGGAGCCTGACAGTTGATGTTATGCGAGGGTTAACGTGATGCGTTGCGCCCTTATATTGCCTTTATGAGTACTGAACCCGGCCACGAACGAAACCCGCTGCATGGCGTCACGTTGGAACGCATGCTGAATGAGCTCGTGGAGCACATTGGCTGGGAACGTATGGGTCGACGAGTCAAAATCGCCTGCTTCACTTCCGACCCAAGCGTCTCGTCCAGCCTCAAATTTTTACGGCGCACTCCGTGGGCTCGCGCGAAAGTTGAGGCGATGTACCTCGAAGCACGGTCCCGCAAAGTGCAACACGACGCCCGAAAAGCGGCCGGTAATGCGGCCGAGAGTCACAGCGATGAAGCCCAACCGCGCGTAACTGATACGCCCTCCGAGTAACGCCACGCCACCAGTCTTTTCGCGAGTCATGAACTTGTTGCGAAAACAGCCCCGCCTCTGGTCACAACTTTCCGCATTTCTGTTTGTGTGTGCGCCAATTCACCTGGCGTCGGCACAGGAAGCTGGAACTCCGCGTGGTGCCGCGCCGTCAAATCTGCGCATTGTGCGATACACGCCGTCGGACAGCGGCGCGCCAAACAGCATCATCGCAATCACGTTTGATCGGCCAGTTGCTGTCGTGCGCGAACAAAGTGTTGATCCAAAAGACGTCATGACCATCGCACCCGAAGTACCTGGCGTATTTGAATGGCGCGACGCGACCACGATTCGTTTCCTTCCACACGAACCCATCAAGCCCGGCACGACAATGTCGGTGCTGATCGATACCGCCGCGATCGCGTCGGGCGGTGTACGCAAAGGCGTGCGTTTTGAATTGCCGTTGCGTTTTTCCGGCGCGCGCCCGCTGGCGATGATGGTTGATAGCCATCTTGCAAACACCGATTGGGCGGCCGGACCATTCCCCGTGTTTCGCGTGTTGTACAGCACCATCGTGGATATGGATTCGGTTGCTTCACGCACGCGCATTGTGTTTCCTGATGGATGCGGCGGCGCGATTGCATTAAAGCCACTTCGCCAACGACTGGTGCGGAAAGGCGAAGGCAATCCCATCGAACGCGCGGGGGGTGTTGGACGCGATACGATTCCCGATCGCTATCGCCGCGTTGTGGAGTTCGAACCCACCGATTCACTGCCACCAAACTGTTTGGGACTGTGGCACGTGGCGTCATTCGATCCGTCGCGCCCGCTTGAAGCGTGGCGTTATGGCGTGCGTACGGCGCCACCGTTTGCGGTCACCTCGCTGCTTCCGTGTTTGCTCGCGTCCTACAACGCATCAAGCAATTGCGAATCCGACGGGTTCAGCCTCATCTTCTCGGCCGAAGTTGCCACGGAAGAATTTGTGCGTCACGTGCACTTCTCTCCGGAATTGCCTCGCATCGCAACCAATGTTGTGGCGAAAACAGTCTTTCTGATTCCGGATAAACTTCCGGCGCTCAAGACGTACACCGTTACCATCGACGCAGAGTTGCGCGACACATACGGACGCGCACTCACGGGCCCGACGACATTTACCATCACTACTCACGAGAAGAAGCCTGATTTGCAGCGCTAGCGGAATGCTGGTGAACGCCAGATACGCGCTGCAAATCCTGGACTGAACAACCGTCGGCGCTATTGAGCCGGCGGTTTCTTTTTTGTGGTTACGGGCGCGCGTTGCACGGGTGGCGCGGTTTTTGTTGCGGAGTCGGTTGGCGCGGCTGTGCGCGCAGCTTTCAATGATGCTGATGCTGGCGCGGTTGGTGTAATGGCTGGTGCCGCTGTGTTGTGCTTGACCTTGCCGTTTGGTTGCGCGATGAGTGCTTGCGTTCCCACAGCGCTTTTTGGCGGTTTGCTGGCGTGTTGCAGTTGCTTGTTGGTCGAATCGACCATGGCCGATTTTGTTGGTGCCTGCGCTGCGGCCAGTGCCGGAACTGTTGCGAGCATCAGAATGCCCGCGCTAAAGATCGTTGTGATTTTCATTTCGCTTTTTCTCCGTTGCCGGCAATCCACATCGCCGAACGTGCGGCGCTGTCAACCTGGGCTTCCAAAGTTTTGAGGAACGCGGGTGCATTGCGGCAACCGGGATCGTGCTGAATGGTTTTGAGTTGTTCGCCAACACGAACCGTGAGTGTGCTCATGGGAAGATCAGTGTAATACTGTCCGCACCCTTTGCTTCCCATCACGTACGCCGTATCTGCCGAAGCAACTTCGCTGGCGGCCACTTGTTTGATCAGTTGTCGAACTTCTTTCAGCGTGGTCGTGCCGTTGTGCACACCAATACTGCCCACATGTTGTTTCCCGAAAAAACGAACTCTGCCATCGCCGTACACTTCCACGCGATAGTCTGGACAGCTGCCGCGACACGGTCCGCGTTCAAGACTGGCCACTAGCGATGCTGGTACGGTCGTCAGAGTGAGCTGCTCCGACTTCTTCTTGCATGCGGCGATCGACAGTAGACCCGCCAGAATCAGTATGTGCGGACGCCGCATCATTGGCGGATCTCCCCAGTGCGCGTATTTGCCAAGCGCTTCACGCTTGATGCACCATCGCTGAACAGCAGCTCAACGTTGGTTGCCGAGAATTGCGAAAGATCGAGGTCACCGGTGCGACTGATTCCCAGCACTTCGCCAGTTACTGGATTGCGAATCAGCACCATCGGCGCCGATGTTGTCGACCACTGCAATCGCATCGCTCCGTTTGTTGACCGGACAGCTCTGATATTCTGATTGCCCGTAGCGAACGAAACGTTTTTGACGCGTGCATCCGCGCGAACACCACTCACTTCGCGCACGGCAACACGCATAACCTGGTCGCGCACGGATGCGCTCACGGGCACGCCAACGACAAAGGCTTCGTCGTCCGGTCTTCCGTCAGAAACCGCAAACGGCGAGAAGCGATGAGAGAAGAGAATCTTGCCGTTGGCGGAAAATCCTTCGACCATAAACCGGCCACTGGGATCGTTCTTGTTTGACGTCGCATCCAGCGCAAACGCGCCTTCAATGTGTGCTTGTTGCGCGTCAATCAATCCCGTCACCATCAACACCGTCGTTGCCGAGGCCGACGTAGCAAGCGATGCCGGCGTGCCGTTGGGATTTTTTGCACGCAAGTCAAGCACATTGCGGTAGTTGTACAAACTGACCCACTGATTGTCGCAGTAGCCCATGATGTCCGTGCCCGACGGAATCTTGATCACGTTTCCGGACGCGATATCCAGACCGTACGTGCCGGCGCGACCATCAGAGAATGGAAATGCAGGATCGGGGCCGGCCGCACCACCACACGGTGCGTGACGCAAGCCCATTGTATGTCCCATCTCATGCGCGAGTGTGAGTTTCGCTTCGGTCGCACCAAATGATGAACCTTCATCTACGCCAACCGCTGATAGTGCCGGAATACCGCCGGCAAGTCCCAGCACGCCCGACGTGTAACTCACTCGCACCAACCCGTAGTAATACATGTTGCTGCTTTCCATGCGACGCGTGAGTTCGAGATCGCGCACCATGTAGCCCCATTCGTCAAACGAGGTGCTCAGCAGCGTGTAATCCATCACGAGCATCGTGCGATTCGAAACGTTCACTGTCTGCAAAGGCCACACCGACTTGAGCGTGTTCAGAACCGTAGCGGACGCAACGCCGGTTTGTCCCGTGCGACTCTGGCGTATTGGCACCAGACGAACATTGAAGTCCGGCACTGTCACCACGTTGAGCGCCGTTGGTGTTCCGCTCAGCGGAAACATGTTGTCCGCTTCGTTTGATTCGGCAATAAGATTTGTCGGATCTGCGTCGGCGAGAATGGAATTACCGGTTCGAATCAGGCTTGCCGGAATCGTGATGTTGGCGGAGCAACAACCTTCATCGACTGAAAGATTGGGCGTCACATTCGCCTGCAATGTCTGCAGCAAATTCGCGCCCTGATACACGCGCAAACGCACAACCGTCGTTCCAATTCCCGTGCGACTGCCACGCAGAAACACGCGCGCCACCGCGTCGCGATTGGCCACCAGTTTGACCGATCCGTCCAGCGCCTGCACCGACTGAATGAGGTACATCGCGCCGATATCAAGATTGGGCGTCGCCGATGCGGATTGCGTGACCGTCACCGTCACGTCAAACGATTTTGATGGATCTGCAACGGATCGAGCCGTAACGGTCGCAGTACCTGGTGTAATTGCGCGAACCAAACCATTCGCATCAACCGTGGCGATAGCAGTCGATGTGGTGGTCCACGTAACCGCCGTATTTGCGGAGCCGCCAATACTTGCCGTCAATTGTTGCTGCGCACCGGAAATGAGTGCGACCGTCGTTGGCGCAACACTGATGGTGACTGGTGTTGCATTGACAATCGCCGTAACAGAAAGCGAGAAATTTCCCGTTTCGTTGAAGTTGAACGTCGTGGTGTTGATGATGTATTGCCCAACGGAAAAGTTTCCAGCAATCCGCGAGTTCGTAGAGTTCAAACTCACATCATCGTTTTCCGCGAGCACTGCACCCGTCGTCGCGTTCTGCAACACTAGATACGCGTCAACCGCAGAGCTGGTCATGTCAATCTGAATCGGTCCGGCCGTTGCGACGTTGAACAACCAACGTTGCGTATTGGGAATGGGGCCCGCGCCGCCAACGGTGCAATCCGCCGCCGACAAGGTGCCGGTCAGCGTCTGGTTGATGTTGATGGTCTTGGTAACCGCGCACGGATCAACCGGAATGATTACATCCAGCCGATACGCACCGGTTTGTCCCATTGAGGCGTTTGCGAGCAGGAAATAGTGCCCAGGGTCGAGCTGTATCTCGATGTGCGCATTCACCCCGGCACCAGCATCATCATCCTGCGCCACCAGCTTTCCGTTGCTGTCAATCACATACAGATATGAATCGACGATGGAGCTGATCATGTCCATGCGCACCGTTGAGCGCGTCGTCACATTCAGATCATATCGATCCAGATAACTATCATCGTTCAACCGGCACGAATTGGCCGCCGTTAGCGATGCATTGGTCGACGATGGCAGCGCGATTGCTTTATTGGTCGAACACGCCACTGGCGCCAGCTTCACGGACAGTTGATACGCGCCAAACGAATTCGCATCGTACGCGTTGGCAACGAGAAGGTATTTGCCGGCCGGAAACGAACGGAGCACACGCGCATTGTTTCCCGTTCCGCCGTCGTCGTCTTCAACGACAGTGTTGCCATTGTTATCCGCGACAAACAAATATGGATCCACTGCCGAACTGGTCATCTCGATTTCGAGAACAGTTTCGGTCGCCAGCGTAAACGTGAAATACTGAAGTGCGGAGTTGTCGGTGAGCCGGCAATCGGCCGAGGCCAGCGCACCAGAAACTGTTTGTCCAACTGTGATTGCACGAACAGTCAGACACGGATCTGGCGGCGAAACTGTAATAGCAGCCGTCGCACTCTTTCCCTCGGCCTGCACGGTGATTGTCGCAGTCCCCGGCGCGACGGCCGTAACGAGGCCGGACGCGTTCACAGTGGCGATTGCCAGACTCGAACTGCCCCACACAAAGGTGCGGCCTGTCAGCGCCGTTCCATTGGCAGCGCGAGCCACCGCCGTGAGCTGCGTTGTTGCGCCAACAGTGGTGAGCTGCGCGGTTGCCGGCGTAACCACCACGAGCGCAACGGGCGAGCGCACGTTGACTGTGGCGGCCGCACTCTTTCCTTCTGCGGTGACAGTAATGGTTGTGGTACCGTCAGTCAGTCCCGTCACCAAACCCGACGCCGAAACCGATGCAACCGCCGGCGAAACAACCGCCCACGAAAATGCGCGATCGTTCAATGTGGTGCCCGATGACGAACGCGCGGTCGCAATCAGTTGCGACGAGGCACCCGGTGCGATGTCCAGCGTTGACACCGACAGCTCGACAGTCGCGACAGCAGCGGGCGTGGGCGTTGTGGGAGGAGCATCACCACCACCGCCACCACAGCTGAGTGTGGTCGCGAACGCCAGCGGAATCAGGAAACGGAGCACGGAGCGGGAAGTTGGATGCATGGCCCCAAGTTGCAGAGTCGATTGAATCCGCGTAAGCTCAATTTGACCTATAGACAAGAGCGCGAGGGGCGCCACCAGTCCGCGGAAAGGGCCGAGCCCACCCACAGAGCAGGAAGTGTCATTCGACCCTTCTTTCAGCCTGAACTATGCGGACGACAGGCGCGGTGAAAGGAGGATGTCATGGATTCATCATCTCGCCCCGAGCGCGGAAACACGCGCGAAAGTACCCG
>JBDTTO010000181.1:0-6303 GCA_039930585.1 Gemmatimonadaceae bacterium | reverse complement strand
GCCCTGCGACCCGGACAAGACAGGGCATTCCACGTGATTCCACTGCTGCAATGGCTGCATTAATGGATGTCACTTCAAACGGGGAATGCTCCGCCTCAAGGCAAAGAAAATCAAACGGCAGCGTCGCCATATACTCAGCCATTCCGGCATACGGCACCTGTATAAACGTTCCGATTTTGGCCGGCGCACCGGTCAAGCGGGGCAGGAACCAGGTTGTCATGCTTTACCCGGCATTACACACCACCCAATAGGAAGAACGGACGCCCTACCTTGGCTTCAATCCGCAAATAACGATCCAGGCGCGCGCCATTTACGGTGCGACGCTTGACGAAATTTCCCGGATCGCCGTTGCCACACCTGATTGCGTGCGTTTCGTGGGTTCGCGCCGACTTGCAGCAAACGACGCAGAAGTCGCCGATTGCCGTGAACAGATGCGAGTGATGCGCGCCGATGGGCTGGAGGTTGAGTGGTACGAAGGAGAGGATGGTATTGGTTTGACGCTCCCATCCGATGCAGCGTGTAATCCGCTCGTGCGCTGTCGAACATTGGCACTTGATGCAATTGCAAAGGGTGCACGCTTGTTTTCCCGGAGTGGAGTAGCAAACGTGCAAAAAGGACGCGTCGAAACTTCGCGCGGCGTGATTTTTTGCCAGCGCATTATCGTGGCGATCGACGGCAAGCTTGAACTGTTGCTGCCTGAGTTGGTTGGTCGTGTACGAACTGCGCGATTGCAGATGTTGGCTACCGAACCAACGCAGGAACGCATCGTGCCTTGTCCGATGTATTACCGCGAAGGATTCGAGTACTGGCAGCAGGCGCCTGACGGTTCAATTGCGCTGGGTGGTTTTCGGGATCGTGCGGGCGACGGCGAATGGACTGCCGACACAACACCGGCAGACCCTGTGCAATCGATGCTTGAGCGGTTCATGCGCGAGACGCTGGGCGTACACGCCGCAATCAGTCACCGTTGGGCGGCGTCGGCCGGATATTCGAACACCGGACTGCCGGTGGTTGAGCAAACGCGCGAAGGCGTGTGGGTCATTGGTGGATACAGTGGCACTGGCAACGTGATTGGCGCGTTGTGCGGTCGTGCTATTGTTGCGATGGCTCTTGATAACGATTTCAAGCGAGCTCAAGTATTAATTCCCAATTAACACAGAATTGTGATCTAAGCTGAGGTTTGCGCTTGCACAGGGACGAGCGGACACGCACCATCCCCCAAGCGAAGACAAACCCGTTTTGAGGGCGAACTCCATGCGTTGGACACCCGGCAGGCGCAACGAAAATCTTGAAGATCGACGCGGCGAATCCGGCGGCGGCGGATTTGGTGGCGGTGGTGGCGGCGGAATCAAACTTGGACTGGGCGGAACAGTTGTTGTCCTGATACTGAGCCTGGTTTTCAGGAAAGATTTCTTTTCAATGCTTGATGGAAGTGCCGGCGGCGCTCCGGTCACCAGCGAGCAACCGGTCAGCGGCGCACCCGTTGCATCGTCGGCTGCGGAAAACAAGTCGGTTGAATTCGTCAACTTTCTGATGAACGACACTGAACAAACGTGGAGCGAAATTCTTGCCGCGAACGGGCAGCAATACGTAAAGCCACATCTCGTGTTGTTCAGAGACGGCGTGGAATCCGCGTGTGGTTTTGCGCAATCGGCCACGGGTCCGTTCTACTGCCCGGGTGATCAAAAGGTCTACATCGATCTTGGCTTCTTTGACGAACTTGGAAACAAGTTTGGTGCACCGGGTGAATTCGCACGCGCGTATGTGCTCGCGCATGAGTTTGGCCATCACGTTCAAAACCTGCTCGGCACCGAACGCTCTATGCGACGCGCGCAACAGCAGAATCCGCAAAGTGCCAACGCGCTCAGTGTGGCGATGGAGTTGCAGGCAGATTGTTTTGCCGGCATTTGGGCCGCGTCTGCCAACAAGCGCAACATCGTCGAACCGGGCGACATCGAAGGTGGATTAACGGCGGCCGCTGCCGTTGGTGATGATCGATTACAACGCATGGGTTCAGGACACGTGAACCCGGAATCGTTCACTCACGGTTCTTCAGCCCAACGCATGGATTGGTTCAAACGCGGGTTTAACCAAGGCAGTATCTCAGCGTGCGACACGTTTAGCCGCTAAACTGTGTACATCCCGACGTCGTTTCGCGAAGACGATCCCGCGACTCTGCTCGCGTTCATGCGCGCGCACAGTTTTGCTACCGTGGTTTCGGTTGTGGATGGTGTTCCGTTTGCCACACATATTCCGGTCGGAATAGAACAGCGTGGCGAAACGATCGTCTTGACCGGACACGTTTCAAAAGCCAACCCGCACGTTCGAGCATTTGCTCCAGCGTTTTCAGCGACAGCAGTCGGCGATTCCGCCGACATGCCCGTCACGCAATCATCGCTTGTTATTTTTGCCGGACCACACGCATACGTCTCGCCCTCAGCTTACGAGGCGCGTGAAAGCGTTCCCACCTGGAATTACATCGCCGTTCACGCCACTGGCGTGCTGCATTCCGTCCTGTTCACCGACACTCCGGAAAACATGGAGACGATGCTTGACACCATGATCGCGCAGTATGACCCGCACTATGGCGCGCAGTGGCGTGACCTACCCGCAAAATTCCGTGATGGAATGATGCGGGGTGTTGTTGGGTTTGAGATGCCGGTACTTCAACTCGAAGGCAAATACAAACTCAGTCAGAATCGCAGCGCGCACGATCAGGCCGCCGTCCAGGCAATGTTGGCCGCCAGCGATGATGAGTCTGCACGCGAAGTCGCACAGGTGATGCACGAGCGTCAAGCGTGAGCCCCTCCAGAAAGAAAGCCGACGAGTTGCGCGCGGACAGTGTCGACGCTGCGCGAAAACGTCAGGCAGAAACGCTGGAAAGCATTGGACGACTGGCCGGAGGAATTGCGCATGACTTCAACAATTTGTTGACGTCAATCCTCGGCTATTCCGAGCTGCTGGACGATCAGTTGCGGCTACGCGGAAACGCGCGTTCCGAGCGAAGTGATTTGAGAGAAATTCGAACGGCAGCGGAACGTGCGCGTGAACTCACGCAGCGTCTGTTGGCCTTTTCGCGCCGGTTGCCGGCGTCCGCACGTCTGCTCAATCCGCAGCAATTGGTAACAGGCACCGAACGGTTGCTGCGCCGATTTGTGTCGGAAAATATTGAAATCACGCTCAAGCTGACCAACGAACCTGGACAGGTTGTTGCCGATCCCACGCAGTTGGAGCAAGTCTTGCTGAGTCTCGCTGTGAACGCATGCGACGCGATGCCGAACGGTGGCAAGCTCACAATCGGCGCAGACTGGCGCGAAGTTGGCAGCGAAGGCCCACCACACGGTGAGCTGATTGGCACAACAACCGTGCCCAGTGGTTCGTACATCGAGTTGTGTGTCACCGACACCGGCCGTGGCATGGATGCTGACTACGTGCATCGCGCATTCGAACCGTTTGTAACAACAAAAGAAAACGGACCGGGCGACGGACTTGGATTGTCCGCCGTGTATGGCTTGGTCACGCGCGCGGGCGGAGTTGTTATCGTTGACAGCACGCCAAATGTGGGCACGACCGTGCGCGTATTGTTGCCGCGCGTGCAATCGTCCGAAGGTGATGATATTGCCGAACCAGAGCACAGCGGTCGTGGCGGTGGTGAAATTATTCTGCTGGCCGAAGATGATGCCGATGTGCGCACGCTCAATGTGCGGACGTTGCGTGAAGCCGGTTACGAAGTGTTGGCTGCGGAAGACGGAACCGCCGCTCTGGAAATCGCCGCGCGTCCCGGATTGCACATCGATCTGGTAATCACGGACGTCATCATGCCTGGTCGAAACGGCTGGGAAGTTGCGGAAGCAATTCTGGAGCAACGTCCGGACGCGTTGGTGTTATTTGTTTCCGGTTTTGCGCCGGCATCACTTACGCCTTTGCGACTGCCCGAGCGCGGGTTCCCGTTTCTTGCGAAGCCGTTCACTCCGTCGGCGTTGCTGCATCGCGTTCGTCAGTTGCTGGACACCGCACCAACGGTTGGAAAGAATGAGTGATCATGCGGCGCTGTCGATTCGGTCGGCAACGCGCGAGGACATTCCCCTCGTTCTGAAATTTATTCGTGGACTCGCTGAGTACGAGAAACTCGCGCATGAGTGCGAAGCTACCGAAGCGCAATTGGAAAAAACGTTATTCGGCGAGCGTCCGGCGGCCGAAGTGGTGATTGCTTTCCGCGACGATATCGCCGCCGGGTTTGCGCTTTTCTTTCACAACTATTCCACGTTTCTCGCTCGACCCGGGATCTATCTCGAGGATCTCTTCGTCGATCCGGCCGAGCGAGGGCATGGCGTTGGGCGTGCGTTGTTGGCGCATCTCGCCAAATTGGCGGTGGAGCGCGACTGCGGTCGATTTGAGTGGTCGGTGCTGGACTGGAATGCGGACGCGATTCGATTCTACGAAAGCCTGGGTGCGCGTCCCATGAGCGACTGGACCATCTATCGCGTCACCGGTGACGCGCTTCAGAAACTGGCGACCACGAGGTAGGGCATGAACGCGAGAACACTTTTGAGCGGTGCGATGGCGAGCTGCTGTTTCGCACTCACGGTGGCAGCACCCAATGCCCTGCATGCGCAGCGCTTGATTGTCGCGCCATCCGTCAGATCGTACGTCAAGGTTGACACGAATGTTCTGGCGCTCACAAACGTGCGCGTGATTGACGGCACGGGCGCGCCAGCGCGCGAACAACAAACGATCATTGTGCGCGACGGAAAAATTGCCGCAGTCGGAAATGCGGCGAGTGTTCAGGTGCCAGCGGGTGCGCAGGTTATGAATCTCGCCGGCAAAACCGTCATGCCCGGAATGGTGATGGTGCATGAACACTTGTTTTATCCAACCGGTCCTGGAGTGTACGGAAACTTCGCGGAAAGTTTTTCGCGGCTGTATCTCGCGGGCGGCGTGACCAGCATGCGCACCGGCGGCAACATGAACGGGTTTGGCGAACTCGCAACGGCCCGTGCAACAAACGCCGGCGAGAAAGCTGGTCCGTTTATCGACGCAACGGCGCCGTATCTCGAAGGACCGGGACTGGGGCTGGGGCAAGTGCGCACGTTGATTGACGCGGCCGACGCAAAGAAACAAGTCGAATATTGGGCTGGCGAAGGCGCGACGTCGTTCAAAGCGTACATGAACATCACGCGCGATGAATTAGGCGCGGCAATTCAGGCGGCGCATGCACGCGGTTTCAAAGTGACCGGCCATTTGTGTTCGGTGACATACGCTGAAGCGGCCGATCTGGGTATCGACAATCTCGAGCACGGCTTCATGGCCGCAAATGATTTCGTGCCCAACAAGCAACCGGACAAGTGCGTGAATCGCGGTGGCGGTGCGCAGTCAACCATTGCTGTCATCGATCCACAAAGCGCGCCAGTGCAGGCGCTGTTCAAGAAGTTGATCGACAAGAAGGTGACGATTACTTCGACGCTCACGATTTTCGAAACGTTTACACCAGGCCGGCCAATGCCGCGCGGCCTCGATTTGCTGGTGCCGGCGCTCCGTGAAACATTTGAACAACGCTTCAACAGCACTGCCAAACAAACACAGTCGGTTTACATCAAACTGTTTCCGAACGGGATGGCGATGGAACGTGCCTTCGCGAAAGCGGGTGGCACGTTGATTGTTGGAACGGATCCAACGGGTGGTGGCGGACTGGTCGCAGGTTATTCAAACCAGCGCGCGCTTGAACTGTTGGTTGAAGCGGGATTCAGCCCGCTGGAGGCCATCAAGATTGGTACGCTTAACGGCGCCACATATCTTGGGCGTGGCGACAAAACAGGATCGATCGCTGTTGGCAAATTGGCCGACCTGGTGGTGCTCAACGGAAATCCGGCCGCGCAAATCTCCGACGTGCGCAACGTTGAAATTGTATTTCGCCAGGGCGTAGGTTTCGATCCGGCAGCACTGATTGAATCGGTGCGCGGCAAAGTTGGCCTCTACTGACCTCTTCTCCCGACCACATGTCAGACAAACGACTCGGCATCGGATTCATCGGTTCCGGTTTTAACGCGCGCTTTCACATGCAGGCGTTTCGCGGTGTGCGCGATGCGGATGTACTTGGAGTCTGGAGTCCCAACGCAAAGAACGCCGCATCCGCCGCGAAGTATGCGCGAGATCTCGATGTTGGTGAGTGCAAAGCGCACAAGAGCATCACTGACATGGTGGCCGATCCCGCCATTGATGCGATCTGGCTCACTGGACCTAATCAGGCGCGCATTGAAAACGTCGAGGAAATTTGCGACGCAGTGACATCGGGTAAAGGCACGC
>JBDTTO010000180.1:0-6311 GCA_039930585.1 Gemmatimonadaceae bacterium | reverse complement strand
CTGCAATATCACACGGAATGCAATTTATGAGATCTGCGCGCTACGGTTTTTTTCACAGAGACACAGAGCCACTGAGAACTCGCACCCGAACAAAAGCGCCGCACTCCAATGGGAATGCGGCGCTTTTGTTTTCATCAGAAAAACTTCAGTCGCGAATTACTTCTTCGCCACCTTTGCCGCTTTCTTCGCAGGCGCTTTTGCCGGAGCTGCTTTCTTTGCCGCGGGCTTTGCTTCCGTTACAGGAGCTGCAGCTTTCGCGACGGTTTTTGCAGCCGGTTTTGCTGACTTCGCGGCCGGTTTTGCGGCAGGCTTCTCAACAGCTTTCGCCGCCGGTTTCTCAGCAACTTTGGCCGGTGCTTTTGCTGCCGGCTTCGCGCCACGCGCCTGCTTCGCCGGCGCTTTGCCACGTCCACCAGCGCTTGCTGGCGCGGCTTTTTCTGGTGCCGCGGGTGCAACAACTGCCGCGGCTGCCGGAGCCGCTGCAATCACTGGCGCCGCACTCACGGCGGGTTTTGCAACTGCACCGACGACACCAACCATCATCAAACTCGGATCCATTCCTGGTGCGCCACGTCCACCCTTGGCACGTCCACCAACTCCGCGATGCGCCATTCCACGCGGCGGCGGCGGTGGTGCGTTTGCGGCCGCAACTGCCTTGAGCGCCAGATCAGCCACCTTGAGCTGCTCGACGATTGGCGCCGCATCCGCTGCACGCGCGACTTCGAAATCGTTGCCACGACGACGCAAATCGATCATGTCCGCATCATGCGAATCGCGCAGAATGCGCTCGAAATTCCGCCCGCTCAGTGACTCACTGTCACGACCGAGAATTTCAAATGCCTTCTGTCGAACTGCGCTCGCGCTCGTGGTTTCTTCCCCACTGACCAACGCTTCGACGGCGCGCCGCACGAGTTCAAAAGCTTCCACGCGCGTAAGACGTTCGCCACCGCGACCGATGTTGTCATTCGCGGTATCACCAAACGGTGACGGCGCGGCAACGGGTACTGGCGCTGCGACTGGCGCCGAAGCGGCCGGTAACGTGACCGCTGGCGTGAACGCCGGCGTAAACTGCGCGCGGCCAGATGGTGCGGCCGGAACCGGAATAGTGGCGGTGAGATTCAGTGCGTTCGTTGCAACGCCAAACTCACCAGTTGTTCCCGTGCTGACTGCGCCTTCCTCATCGTGCGCTTCACCCTCGCGCGGCTCGCGATCACGTCCGCGACCACGACGACCACGACGACCACGACGATCATCACGCTCGCGATCGGGACGTTCGCGACGTACTTCAGCAGGAGCGACAAATTCCGTGGTCGGTGCTGCACCTTCCACTGGCGCTGCGCCTGCATCAACGCCCGGTGGTGGCGTGAGCGGCACGTCTACTTCGAGCTGGCCGTTTTCAAGCTTGGTCGTGCGCAGCAATCCCTTGTGCGCCGCATCCTGCACGAAACGGGAGAACTTCGACATGCCGAGATCTTTCTCGTCAAACGACGAGTCAATTTCCTGCATCACCTGCTTGAGACGATCGGAACGCATCACGTCGCCGTTGCGCTTCATGCGCGTAATGGCTTCGGTCACGAGCTGCCACGGATCCCAGCGCGTGGTTTCGTCTTCGCCCGTTTTTACCAAACCGGCAAGCGCGTTGTACGAGTAATACTCATCGCAATTCATCACCAGCAAATCACTGGCTGATTCGCGAATACCCACGCCAATCACGTACTTGCCGTATTCCTTGAGCTTGATGACCATGCTCGAGAAATCGGAGTCGCCGGAGAGCAAGACAAACGTGCCGATTTCCGGGCGCGTAAATACGAGTTCAAGCGCATCGATTGCGAGACGAATATCCGTCGCATTCTTCTTGGCCGAGCCATACGCTGGCGCAAAGATCAAATCGATCGATGATTCGGTAAGCGGTACGATGTACTGCGGATAACGGCGCCAATCAGCATAGGCGCGACGAACGGACACTTTGCCTTTGATGATGTCCGAGGAGAGGAGGCGATTGAGATCGGCCTGCAGCATCTCGGAGCGAATGCCCATCGTGACATTGTCAAAGTCGATGAGCAGTGCCGCGTTTGGCGCATTGGCGTTTGCACCGTGTGAACCTTGTGCGCCGGATATTGGGAGGGGCTGTGCTGACGGCCCGCGATGGAAGGGAGCTACGGTCCGGCTCGGTGCTGGAGCCTGACGCAAATGTCTATTGTGCATGACCTATGGGATACGATGCGGTGTGTTCGAGCGCGATCGCGCGCGAGAGTTCTTTACGTCGCACCTTGCCGCTTCCCGTTAACGGGAACTCGTCAAAGAAACGAACGATATCGGGGACTTTGTACTCGGCCATCGTATCCTGCGCAAACAACCTGATTTCGCGCCCGGTGATAACCGCGCCCTCAATGGGCACGATGCACGCGCACACCAGCTCGCCCAGTACATCATTGGGCACACCGATCACGCACACATCGTCAACAGCCGGATGACCACGCAGGCGATCTTCGACTTCGCCGGGGTATATCTGATGCCCCCCGCGCGAAATGGTCTCCTGCCGTCGTCCGATAATTTTCACATATCCATCTTCATCAATGATTCCAAGATCGCCCGTGAGGAAAAATCCTTCGGGCGTATGAACCTTTGCCGTCTCGGACGGCGCGCGCAAATAGCCGTGCATCAAGCCTGCGCCACGGACCGCAATTTCTCCGACCGCTTCGGGGCCGTGCAGCGCACCGGTAATGAGGTCGGCCGCCATGACTTCGACGCCTGGCAATGCGCGTCCTACCGAAAGCAAACGACGCTCTTCGTCATCATCAAAACGCGTGATGGTAACGGTTGGCCCCGTTTCAGTGAGACCATACGCCACCAGCACGTCACACCACTTGCGCACACGTTTCACGAGTTCGTCCGACACGGCGCTGCCGGCAATGACGCCCGTACGCAATGACTTGAGCGATGACGGCTTGAACGAATCCTCGCGCATCAACAGGTGAAACATTGTAGGTACGCCGTACAGCACGGTTACCTGATGTTGCTGAATCAACCGTAACGTTGACGCAGGATCAAAGGTTGGTTGCAGCACGAGTGCCGCACCAGCCACCAGTGTTCCCACCATGACACTCAAGCCCATGATGTTGAAAAACGGCACCATTGGCAGCAGTCGATCATCAGCAGTGACGCCCAGAATTTCACCGCTCTGTGCAGCATTCTCGACAATCGCCCGATGCGACAACCGTACACCTTTGGGTTTTCCCATCGTGCCCGACGTGTACATCACCGCAAGATCGACGCTGTCATCCGGCGCTGTTGCGCGCACAAATTCGCGATCGAGATTGGCGGCAATCAACCCATCAAACTGAAAAATGCGATCGTCGTACCACGTGTCCTGCTCGCCGACGGTGATGATGTACTGCAAATCGGGAAGCTCTCCCAACAGCTCCTCGAACGCCTGCATGTAATCGATCTTCTCCAGCTTGTCGACAGTGATGACAGCACTGGCTTCTGCGTGCCGCATCTGAAATCGCAATTCGTGAATGCTGAGTTTCGGATTGATGGGCACAACGGCGGCGCCCAATTTCGCGCAGGCCAGCAGGGAGACAACCCACTCCACTGCATTTGGCACATTCACGGCAATTCGATCACCCGCTCCCAATCCCAATTCACCCAGCGCAACCGCCAATGCCGACGCTTGTCCATTCACCTGGCCATACGTCCAGATCCGTTCGCCTACCAACGCCAGCGTGCGCTCGGGATGCTCCCGCGCGTGTTGCTCGACGAGGGGAGCCAGGGACCACGACTTTGTCATTCCGATCCGGTGATGGTGCATGCATGAGTGCCTGCGGAGGGCCGGCGCACTTTTCAGTGCAGCACGAGCGCATTTGGCAGGAGCTGATTGCAAGCCGGCGGCAAGTGGAAAGGATGCCTCCCGGGAGCAATCACGTAAATTATCGGGAATGAAGGAGATACGGAAGTCGACCGACGCTCCCGTGGCTGCACCCTTAGCCCCGAAACCGCCCCTTCCGGGCGGTCGTAGGGAGCGGGCACCGGCGCCGTTCAGGACAAGACTTTTCGCAGTGCTGCTGCTGTTTGCCGTCATTCCTTCCGTCGCGCTCACGCTGATCTGGGCAGTAACGGTGAGCCGAACCTTGCCCATGGTGACCGCGGCTTCCGCATGGGAGCGTGTTGCGCGGAGCGGCGAACAAGCCATCGCACTGGTGCGCAGCGCGCCACTCGACACCGCACAACGCCGCGCTGTTGATGCGCACGAAGCCGAACTTCGCGAATCAGTTGAACAGGCGAAGCGATTTGGTTTTGTCGCCCGACGCACCGTTCCCCTCGTAACGTTTGGAGCACTGCTCATTCTGGTGATCGTCGCTATTGGTGGATCCCGTGTAGCCGGACATTTGAGCCGTCAGCTCAGTCGACCATTGGATGAATTGGTTGGTTGGACTGGCTTGCTGCGAGGCGGCCGACCGCTGCCGCGTTCGGGCGGCGATCATCGCGGTGCACCCGAATTCGAAGTGCTGCGCTCAGGAATGCGCACCATGGCCGTTGAGTTGGAGCGCGGTCGTCAACGCGAACTTGAAGCCGAGCGCGCGAATGCGTTTCGCGAATCTGCTCGACGCTTTGCGCATGAACTCAAAAATCCACTTACGCCAATTCGCTTTGCCGTCGATCGGTTACGCCGCACGGCGCCGCCCGAGTTGCATGAGACGCTCGAAGTGCTGGCCGAAGAGGCGTCGCGTCTTGAATCGATGGCGCGCAGCTTTGCGCAGTTTGGCCGGCTGCCAGACGGACCCGCCGCCGAAATCGATGTTGGTGATCTGGTTTCGCGCGTGACACGCAACACCGTGCCTGAAGGAGTGGTGGTTGCGCTCGAAGTTGAAGATGAACTGCCGCTCGTAGTTGGGTATCACGAGTCACTGGTGCGCGCCGTCACCAATGTGCTGCTGAATGCACTGGAAGCACGACGCGATGGCGCTGAACTCAGCGTGCGTGTTTTGCGTCAAACAATCAGTGGCTCGGATGGCGTTTGCATTGCGATCCGCGACAACGGCCCCGGAATTCCGGCCGACGCACTGGGAAAGATTTTCGACCCCTACGTCACCACGAAACCCGGCGGCACCGGACTCGGCCTGGCAATCGCGCGTCAAACCATCGCGGCCCACAGTGGATTTGTTGAAGCAGACAGTACGGTTGGCGTTGGTACAGAAATTCGCTTTCTCGTTCCAGTAAACGGCACGACCGGAAACACTCTCTAGAGGCAACGCATCATGTCAGGCAACCTGGTCCCGATTGTTCTGTTCGTCACGATGGGTTCCGTGGCAATCTTCACGCCCATTGCTCGCGCGTTTGCGCGCCGCATGGATCGCGCGTCCGAAAGATCAATTCCCGAAGATGTGCAAGCGCGCCTCGAACGGATGGAGCAATCGATCGACACTATTGCCGAGCAGATCGAGCGCGTAGCCGAAGGACAGCGATTCACAACCAAGTTGTTGGCGGAACGTGGGCCACAACGCACACCTGAACTTCGAGGTGAATAAAATGTTCATGCAACAGCAGGGTGCGCAGCAAGCGACCGCCGCGCAGCAAGCAGCAGCGCAGGCACAAATGCAAGCTGCCCAGGAGCAAATCCAGGCGGCGCAGGCGCAACTTGATAGAGCAATCAATGAAGCCGCTGCGGCTGGCAGAGCTGGCGTGTCCGCAGATACGAAAGCTCAGGTCAAGGAACAAATTCGCGCTGCCTTCGACGCTGTTCGCGATGCAGCGGAAGAAGCAAGAGCTTCGCAGAACTCCGAAACTCGGCCGGTCGACTTGAACGGTCTCATTCCCGCACGCGCGGTCGAGATTGCAAACATCATGGGTTTTACGCTCGTGCTGTGCGTGGTTGGTTTTCCGTTGGCGCGCGCGTTCGGCCGTTGGCTTGATCGCCGCGGCGCAACGCCACCGCCTCCGAATCGCGAAATGATTTCGCGTCTCGACGCCATCGAGCAGGCGGTCGAATCGGTTGCGGTTGAGATGGAGCGCATGAGCGAAAATCAGCGCTTCACGGCCCGCATGTTGTCCGAGCGCGCGCAGGAACCCGCTGGAAATTTTCTCGCCGCCGATCGTGAACGCGTTCCGGTTGACCTGGCAGGCAACGCGCCCGTGAACGCGCGTCGCGGTTAGCCCGCACAATCAGCTAGATGCCGAGTGTCCTGATTGTCGACGACGAACCCAACATCCGACGGATGGTGGGCGCGTTGTTGAACGCAGAAGGTTATGAAGTGCGCGATGCCGCCGACGGTGCGTCCGGACTATTGCAAGCACAACAGAGCGAACCCGAT
>JBDTTO010000179.1:0-6342 GCA_039930585.1 Gemmatimonadaceae bacterium | reverse complement strand
GGTTGAAAATATTAAATCTTGTCATAGCATTTTTTTAATGACCACCCGTGGCAGTTGTAGTTGTAGTTGTAGTCACCGTTACGGTTTCGTTTCGCATTCGCACTGCAACGGCATCCGCGGAGTTTACGTCACGCTCCGCGCAACCGGTGAAGGATTCCGCTCACCAAAGATCGTGCGCTGGTGCCAGTACGGATACACTGGTGCGCGATCGCTCACCGTATCCAGACGTGCAATGTGTTCAGCCGACAGCGTAAAGTCCGCGGCTTGCAGATTGGAAATGAGTTGCTGCTCATTGCGCGCACCAATTACCACCGTAGCAACCGTGGGACGCTGCAACACCCAATTGAGCGCGATCTGCGAAACCGAACGATCAAGTTCGTTTGCGATCTCCTGCAGCACATCCACGACGTCAAAAAATTGATGCTCCGGAAGTCCAGGACGCATTCCCAGCGTGGCAACACGCGTGCCTTCGGCCGGCGGCGAGTTGCGTGTAATCTTGCCACCTAATTGACCGCCGGACAGCGGGCTCCACACAACAGTTCCAACATTCTGGTCGATAGCGAGTGGCATCAATTCCCACTCGAACTCGCGCGCCAGCAACGAATAATACGCCTGATGCGCGACATATCCGGGCCAACCATTCTGTTGAGACAATCCCAGCGATTTCATGAGATGCCAACCGGAGAAGTTGGAGCATCCGACTTCGCGCACTTTGCCGGCTTTCACCAGTTCTTCGAGCGCACGCAACGTTTCATCAATTGGCGTGAGCGCATCGAACCCGTGCATCTGCCACAAGTCGATGTAATCAATGCCGAGTCTGCGTAGGCTGCCTTCGCATGCGGCAATGAGATGACGACGTGACGAACCAACGTCGTCGGGGCCGGGACCCGAGCGAAACGACGCTTTGGTTGAGATCAACAATCTGTTGCGACGACCAACGATGGCCTGTCCCAGTATTTCTTCGGAGCGACCGTTGGAATACACATCGGCGGTGTCGAACAAATTGACGCCGGCGTCCAGCGCAATGTCGACCAGACGGGTTGCTTCCCGCACATCAGTTTCGCCCCAGGCTTTGAAGAAATCCGTAGTGCCACCGAATGTTGCGGCGCCCAGGCTGAGTGCGGAAACTTCAAGTGTCGATGCACCTACGATTCGATTTTGCATATTCCCGGTGTATGCAAGCAGTGTTGTGCTGTGATTGCGAGCAAACGTATCCCACGACATCTCCCGCCGTGAGGCGCGGTATGTGTTTCGTCAAGAGGTGAATGTTGCATCAATCGGTCGACTTTGACGGACCTTCCGGCCCAGACCGGTGAATTACCTGAGACACCTTCGATCATGATCATACCGATCATCATCTGACGATCTTCAGGAGTACGCATGCAGATTCAAGTGAACACCGATCATCACATTCCGGGACACGAAGAACTTGTCACGCAAGTTGAAGAAGCTGTGATCAAAGCGCTGCACCGATTTGGCACACAAATAACGCGCGTGGAAGTGCACCTCAGCGATGAAAATGGCAACAAGAGTGGAGCGAATGACAAACGCTGCGTACTCGAAGCTCGCCTTGAGGGCCACCAACCTGTGGCTGTATCACATCAGGCCGAAACATTGAAACAGGCCTACACCGGCGCGGCCACCAAACTGAAAACCGCACTGTCGCACGCATTGGATAAGCTCAGTACGCATTAGTGTGTTGCTGTCGGCGCGTCACAGTGACGCGCCGACAATTTAATGTCTATTTCTTTTCGAGATCGCGCAGCCACACGTTGCGGAAGCGGACAGGATGACCGTGATCCTGCAACGAAATTGGCAAACGGTCGGCGTGTTTCTCGTACGGGGGACGCGATTGGTTGGCGGTTGGTCCAACCAACTCCATGTTGTCCTGCACCAACACGCCGTTGTGTATCACGGTAAGGCGCGCTGCGCTCAGAACTTTTCCTGCCGGATTAAAGCGCGGACGATGATAAATGATGTCATACGTTTGCCACTCGCCCGGCGCGCGACTTGCGTTTACCAGCGGCGGAAACTGTCCGTATAACGCTGCTGCTTGTCCATCTGCGTACGTGACATTGCCGTACGAATCAAGCACCTGCACTTCATAACGCCCGCCGCCGAAAAACACGCCGCTGTTGCCGCGATCCTGATCGGTTCCTTTCGCCGGCTTCGGTGACATCCATTCGATGTGCAATTGTGCATCACCGAATGAATCGATGGTGAAAAGTGCGCCCGTATTCGGCACAACTTCAAATGCACCGTCAACAATGCGCCACTTCGCGGGCCCGCCTTTTTCCTGTGTCCATTTGGAAAGCGACGTTCCGCCAAATAACACGACAGCATCGGCCGGTGGTGCCTGCGATACGTACGCGCCTGGTGCAACAACCGGCGGCGTGGGACGCTCCTTCGAATGCTGTGGCCACTTACTGAGTGGGCTTTGTGCGAGCAGCGACGTAGCGCACAAAGTTGAGGCGCAGAGGGCGAGGAAACGCGAAGTCAGTTTCATGGCAGGATGGGATTCAGGTACCGCGAGAAGCTACAGGCAGTTGCCCGCGAGCGCACGCCTTTCGCCGTGTGAAGTCACTGAGCATTTTGCTGGTGCGCAACGGGTTTCTACCAATGAGGTAATCGGCATGACGACTGAAGACAAAGTCTCGGCGACGGTGTGTTTTGGCGGCACCGGTCTGCCGCTCGTCGAACCTGATCAGACTTGCGAAGCATGCGGCACACTTGGCACCGTCGGCCGAGTGGTGCTCACGGTGCGCGGACGCACAGAACAGGAGATTCACCGGTTCTGTGAAAGTTGTTGGCCCGAGGAATCCGCGCGATATGATGCGCGATGGAAACATCATCACCTGAACATGCTTGACGAATTGTTCGAGGTCGATTCCGATGCGGTTGGCGAACAAACGGGAAACCGTTCGCGCGATCAGGATGCACTGATGGTTGGTATCGGATTCGAATCAGCCACATGGCACGGCACAGCCGAATACGTAGAAAGGTTTGTCGAACTACTGCAGATGGTCCGGAGCGGCAGTGTACCAACTTTGGCGGAGTTGATGGAAGCGGGCGTGGAAATGGCGCACGAAATTGAATCGTCAATGGGAGAGCGCGTTGGCAAAATGCCGTTTCGGGTTATGCATTTTCTGCAGGAGTTCGGGGCTGATTCGGATGCAGCAAATGCAGTCCGTTCATCGACGACGCCTGCAGACGCGGGGCGCTCTTCATCAACGACGCGCGCATCATCCGCAGCAGAAGCGCAACGGGCCGCCCGCAGCGCGGCTGCGGACAGCGCGCGTGAGCTGAACGCAGATATCGCCGCGGCACATGCCAGTGCTGACGCCGCAATTGCGGAATTCGACAAAGCATTGGAGTCGCTTGCGATCCCGGCGACGCCCGAATCACGCGACTTGATCGAAAGGGAGTTGGTCGAAATCCTGCAGCAACTCGAACAGGAAATCGCGACCGAAGCCGCTGCGCTGGAAACGTGGCAATCAGAAATGAAGGCAGCAGCGAAGTCAGGCGACGCCTACACGGCAATGAAATTGGCCCGGTCGGGTGATGACCGCGTGCTGCGCTTGAATGGGCTGCGCTTGACGATGGGCGACGTCGAGGAGATCCACGCGCGCTTCTTGAATGAGCCTCGGACAGGCGACGCCTGATTTCGTCGCGAGGTTCTGCAGGCACCGAAAAAAAATCCGCGGCCGAAATGCGATCCGGATGTGACGATCTGGCACTTGTGCGAGTCTACTTTGTAACATAAAGTACTTCACACGCTCGATCCTGGTGCCTCTCCGGCGTCGGGTTCGACGCGATTCAAGCCACACGCCACCCAGCCGACGCAACTCTCATGCGTACCACCATTCGACTTGCGACCGTCGCCGATGGCGACGCGATTGCCCGGATATACCGCCCCGCCGTCATCGATTCCGCGACCTCTTTCGAGATCGTCGCGCCACAGGGCAAAGAAATGGGCGTGCGCGTAGAGCGCACGTTGCAACGCACACCGTGGCTCGTGTGCGAAAACGGAAATGACGTTGTCGGTTACGCGTATGCAAACACGCATCACGAACGACCGGCGTATCAATGGTCTGTCGATACGACTGTGTATGTGCGCGAAGATCAACATCGCACGGGCGTTGGACGCGCGCTCTATATGTCACTGTTTGCCATTCTTGTAAGGCAAGGATTTTACAGCGCGTATGCAGGCATCACGTTGCCGAATGAAGCGAGCATCGGACTACACACGTCGATAGGATTTACGCCCGTTGGTGTGTATCGCGGTGTTGGATTCAAGCACGGTGCATGGCGCGACATCGCTTGGTTAGAACGCGAACTTGCGCCGAGAAATCGCATGCCCAATCACCCGGTGTCGTTGCCTACGTTGCTGAAAACTGTCGAACTCGAGCCATCGCTGGCGGTGGGCCTTCAGTTTCTTCAGGCGTTGATGCGATAACGCTGTCACGGCTGGACTCGCCACGTTCTCGCGCGTGGCCGGTTGTGACGGCTACTACCAATCTCGCGCGTTTCGCCCAAGCGGGCATGCGGTTCGCCCCACAAAGCCCATTCTACTATTGCGCCTCTCTCCCTGAACGCACACTGTTGGTGACGCCGTTCAGCCAAAAAAGCGAGGCAAACATGGGCGTTGGGTCCCGAATTGAGTCATTGCGAACTGCAAGAAACTTTGCTCTCGCTGTTGTTATCCTTGGTGCATTGCCGCGCGCGAACGTCGCAGCGCAACCGACATTGGCGATGGCGCCGAACGCATTGCGCATCTACGTCGTGAATGATGTCGACAGACCGGTTGCATTGGCCGAAGTCAAAATGACGTTTGGTCAACGCACGACGATCGGTCGCACTGACAGCACGGGCGTGTTTCGCGCCGACGGTCTGGAGCCAGGTGACTGGCACGCAATGGTGCGTCGCATTGGTTACCTCGAAGCACAGGTTGACCTGCATTTAGCGCTTGGTGAAAACGCATTCACGGTAATGGTTGATCCGCTCGCCGATATCTTGTCCGAAGTAAACATTGTCGACCGGAAACGCACGAGCATTCGCATTGCCGATTTTGAAGCACGTAAAGCGCGCGGTGAACCAAACGCCGTGATCACACGCGAACAAATCAGGAAACGCGATCCTATTTCGCTTTCGCAGATGTTGCGAACGCTGCCCGGCCTCCAGGTGATTGATGACTTCGGGGTGAAGATCGCCGTTGCTGCGCGCGGCACGGTGCCTCGCAACGGGCAAACTGTTGTGGCCTGTCCAATGCGCATCTCGGTTGACGGGATGATGCGTCCACCCGGCACCAGTCTGGACGAAACGGTGCCCGCCGACGTGTATGGCGTTGAGGTGTACTACGGCCCGGCACGACTGCCCATGCAGCTTGCCACGTTCCGGACCGACAAGTGGTGCGGTCTGGTCGCGATCTGGACGCGCGATCGTTAACGAAAGTCTGCTGGGCCGCTGGAAGACTTCGACATGCACCCGTAATCGGGTGCATTGTCCGTTCTGGCCGCAGAACGACTGAAATGGCGTCATCCGGCCCATTCGTGCTATTGTTCGTCTCAAGCAAACACACGAACACATAACGGGTCGTCGCCTGCAGGTTGGGCGCATGGACCATGCGAGGCCGCATGAAGAAGAAAACGAATACCGCGATTCCCAGTTTTGCACGCAAGAAACCAGCAGGAGCCGGGCAGCCAGTCGTCACGAACGAAAAGGCCCACGTGCCGAACCCGCGCCAGCCGCAAAAGCCGCCCGCCCAGGCCAAAAATGGCGGTCGCCGCGGCACCTGACCGCGTCAGACAGCGCGAACCCGAACACCCATGCTGAACGCGGCTATCGAAGCGATGCCAATCGCCGAGTTGCGCGCGTTGCAGCTTGGGCGTTTGCGGGAAACTGTGCAACGACTGCAGCAACACGTACCGCACTACCAGCGCCAATTTCGCGAGCACGGCGTCAACGCTGACGAGCTCATTTCGTTGGATGATCTCAAAAAATTTCCGTTTACGCGCAAAACTGATTTGCGTGATGAGTATCCGTTTGGATTATTGAGCACGCCGCGCAGTGAACTGCGACGCATTCACGCATCAAGTGGCACGACGGGCAAACCAACCGTTGTTGGATATGATGCAAACGATCTGGATATTTTCGCCGATGTTGTAGCGCGCTGTTTGTATGCGGCCGGTGCGCGTCCAGGCATGGTGTTTCACAACGCGTACGGATACGGCCTGTTCACGGGCGGACTTGGTCTTCACGCCGGAGCCGAACGATTGGGATTGGCAACGGTTCCAGCGTCCGGCGGAATGAGTGAAACGCCACCATCGCGCTGCGATTGACTTT
>JBDTTO010000178.1:0-6358 GCA_039930585.1 Gemmatimonadaceae bacterium | reverse complement strand
GCACGATGTTCGCATGCGTCACGGCGACGCCCTTTGGCACGCCAGTGCTTCCGCTGGTGAACAGCACATACGCACGATCGCCCGGTTGCGCGACGATTGCCGGATTCTGATCTGATTGATCGCGCAACGCTGCGGAATCGAAATCAAGCGCGACTGCTTCGACGCCCGTTGGCAGCGCGACACTTTGCGAACCCGTAACAACGATCTTCGCATTGCACTCCGCTAACTGCGCTGCGACGCGCGATGCCGGTGCGTCAAGCGACAGCGGAACATATGCCGCGCCAGCTTTCATGATGCCAAGCATGCCAATGATTGCGTCCGCCGAACGGTCAAGCAACAAGCCAACATTGCTGCCGCGCGCGACGCCCTGCACGTTCAGCAAATGGGCAAGTTTGTTCGCGCGTGCGTTCACATCAGCGTACGAAAGGCTGGCCGCGTCCGATGTATTCGCGCTTCCCTGCTGTCCGACGACTGCCGTACGCGCTGCGGCCGTGTGGGCCACCGTTTCAAAAAGTGAAACGACAGTTGCAGATGGACCTTCATTTACGGCGGTGTTGTTGAACGCTGCAAGCGCAGCGCGTTCGGATTCACTTTGCAGCGGAATCTGCGACACCGGAATCGTGTCGTTCGCGACAGCCGAGCGAATCACGGATTCAACGTGCCCGAGCAGGCGTTCGATCGACTCGGCGTGATGCAGATCGGAGCGCCCGCGCAGTGAGAGTCCAAGGCCATTCACTCTATCGGCCATGAACAAGGTCAGATCGAACTTTGTTGCGCCGACATCTACAGAATAAGGAGCGAGCGTTATGTCGCCCATACGCGCTTCGTTGTTCTGCGATGTATCAAGCTGCGTGAGCACAACCTGAAACAGCGGAGACTGGCCGAGGTTCGAACGACCTTCGAGGTCGATGACGAGCTTTTCGAACGGGACATCCTGATGATCGTATGCGCCAAGCGCGCTTTCGCGAATGCGATCGAGCAGCGCGCCGAATGTCGGATCATTGGCAAATCGTGCACGCTGCACGATGGTATTCGCGAAGTATCCGATCAGCCCTTCGGTGTCGGAATTGGTACGGCCAGCCATGGGAGATCCAACCAGCACGTCGGACTGCCCGGAATAACGGTGCAATACAGTTGCATACGCCGCCAGCACGACCATGTACGGCGTGGCGTTGTGGCGTTGTCCCAACGCGCGCAGTCCGTCGCGCAGCTCCGTTGGCAACAGGATTGCGTGCGAAATGCCTTCGTATTTGGAAACTGCGGGGCGCGGAAGATCGGTTGGCAGATGGAGCACGTGTTCGGCATCGCCGAGTTCGTTGCGCCAGTATGAGAGCAATGAGTCGAGACGCGCGCCCGCCAACTGTTCCTGCTGCCAGATTGCGTAATCGGCGTATTGGATTGGCAACGCCGGCAACTCCGCCGCGCGATTGTTGCTGGCGGCATCGTACAATGCGGCGAGATCGCGAAACACAACGTCGCGCGACCATCCGTCAAACGCGATGTGATGCGATTCAAACAGGAGCAGGTGGTCGGTATCGTCAAAACGAACCAGCGTTACGCGCAGCATCATGTCGACGGCGAGATCGAACGGACGCGCACTGCGTTCGCGTAAAACGCGAAGCGCTTCGGCCTCGCGCTCAGCCGCAGCGAGACCGATCAGATCGACGACATCAAACGGAACGTCTTGCGGTGCGTGAATGACCTGTACGTTCTGACCTTCATGCGTTGCGTACGTGGTGCGCAGAATTTCGTGGCGCGCGACCAGTTCGTTAAACGCCTGGCGCAGTGCCGCGACGTTTAGCGGACCCGCAAGCCGACGTGTGCGTGGTACGTTGTACGCAATGCTGCCGGGGGACGCACGATCAATGAGCCACAGCAACTCCTGCGCAAATGACGCAGGTAACATTGTGGCGCTTGAATCGTTGGTGTTCATGATGCGTCCCCACTGCCTGTTCCGGCGGCTGGCGCCGATGGTCCGATCTTGTACTTGTCGCGCGAGGACGCGCCAATGCCACTGCTCACCGGTTTGCTGGCGCCACGTTCCTTCTCGATAACCACGGCCAGTTCCTCGATGGTTGGTGTTTCAAACAAAATGCGAAGCGGCAACCGCACACCGAATGCTTTGCTGATTTTGCCAAGCACTCGAATGGCCATCAACGAATGACCACCCAGTGCAAGAAAATTATCCGTGATGCCGATGTTTTCGTGTTTGAGCACGTCGGTCCAGATTGCAACGAGCTGTGTTTCAATGTCGTTGCGGGGGGCGACGTATTGGGCCTCGGCCGCGGCAATTGTTGCCGGAAGCTTCGCGCGATCGACCTTGCCGTTTGCTGTGAGTGGAATGGCATCGAGCAGCACAATCGTTGATGGGATCATGTGCGCGGGCAGTCGCACCGCCAGCCATTCCGACAGGCGTTCGGCAGTTGGGCGATCGGAGTGCGACACGGCATAGTCGCCCGTGCGCGCGGCCGCGAATCCAACAAGTGTCGATTGGCCCGCTGCGTCATCGCGCATCACAACGACTGCGTTCGCAACACCGGGATGCGCGCGCAACGCGTGTTCGACTTCGCCCAATTCAACACGGTGACCACGAATCTTCACCTGGTCATCCGCTCGACCGAGAAATTCGATAGCGCCACTGGGGAGACGGCGAACTCGATCACCCGTGCGATAGACACGCTCAGTGTTGTACGTGATAAATCGTTCAGCCGTCAGATCGTCGCGATGAAAATATCCCTGCGTAACACCGTCACCACCCAGCAACAGTTCGCCAGGAATACCAACCGGCATTTCGTTGTTGCTGGCATCGACAACATATGCGTGCGTGTTCGCCAACGGTTTTCCGAGCGGCACGGTTTGCGCGCCGAATTTCAGCGCCTGTTCGAGTGACGAGGTGGTGACTTCGAACGTGCACACACCAACCGTTGTTTCTGTTGGTCCGTAGTGGTTGAGCAGCCGACAGCTGTTGGCGTTCAGCAATGCACGTGCAACGTCTGGTCGGAGTGCTTCGCCGCCCACCACCACCCACATTGCGGGCAGCAGGGCTGCGAGTTCATGGCCGGTTTTTCCTGCCGTGAGCGCCGCCAGGTGATTTGGCGTGATCTTCAGAATGTCGATCTTGTTTGCGCGAACGTATTCACCGTACTGCGCGGCGTCGGTGGTCGCATCCTTTGACAACACGTGCAGCGTGCCGCCACTCATCAGCGACGGCAGCAGGCTGGTGTTGCCAAGATCGGCCGAGAGTGTGGATGCGATTGCGAAGTGTTTGCCGGACAACTGTTCGAATCCGTCTCCTGCTGCATTGGCGGAGACATCTGCGAGCACACGACTGACGGCGCGTGCGTAGTGCACGGCGTTGGCGTGCGTTACAGCAACACCTTTGGGAGTTCCCGTTGATCCGCTGGTGTATAACACATACGCGACGCTGTCGGGTGTTGCGATGGCCGTCGGATTCTCTGTCGGCAATGAAGACAATCGCGCGGCATCGGCGCCGTCATCAAGTTTGATCGTGGACACATCGTCGATTGCGGCCGGAGCATTTGCGATCGAAGACACGATAATGGTGATGCCCGCTTCGCGAACCTGCTGGGCGATACGCGCATCAGGCGCTTCGACTGAGAGCGGGACGTACGCGCCGCCAGCCTTGAGAATACCCATCAAGCCAACGATCGCACTGGCCGAGCGATCGAGACGAAGTCCAACCGGAGTGTTGTTGCCGACCCCGCGTGTGCGGAGATCATGCGCCAGTTGGTTCGCGCGCTGATTGAAGGCGGCGTACGTCAACGATTCTGTTTCGCTTGCCACAGCCACACGATCGGGCACGCGCGCTACTTGCCGTTCGAACGCCTGCGTGAGCGTTGTCCGTGCTCCCAACTGCACCGATGTTTCGTTCCACGCGCGAAGCGATTTTTGTTCGTCGTTTGACAGCAGTGCGATCCGGGACACTTTCACATCGGCGTGTGCAACGACCGAGTTGAGCACAGCGCACAGGTGCCCAAGGAAGCGCTGCATCGAGTCGGGTGCGAACAAATCGCTACGGTACTGCACCGTGAGTTTGAGCGTGCCGTCCACTTCCTGGGGCAGCAACGTGATGTCGAACTTCGTGGACGTCGCACCGGTGCTGAATGGTTCAATCTCAAGACCGTCGAGCTGCAGCGATCCGCCATTCGTGTCCTGCATCGTCAACACAACTTCATACAGCGGTGCATGCGACAATCGCGCGTCGCCGTCGCGCAGCTCGAGTACCAGTTTTTCCTGCGGAATATCCTGATGATCGGATGCATCGATGGCACTCGCGCGCACTCGCGACAAGAGTTCCGCAAACGTGGGATCGCCCGAAAAGTCTGCACGCTGTACGAGCGTGTTGTTCAAGTATCCAACCATCGACTCGAGCTCGTGCTGGCCACGACCAGCACTGCCCGAACCAACAAGCACGTTGTCGCGGCCCGAATAGCGATGGAGCACCGTTGCGTATGCAGCCAACAACACCATGTACAGCGTGGCGTTATTCTGCTGCGCGAGATTTTTGATGGCGGTCAGTGTTGACGCCGGTAACACGACCGATTCACGCGCGCCGTTAAACGTCGGCGTGATTGGGCGCGCAAAATCGGTGGGCAGATTGAGCGGTTCTGTGGCATCGCCCAACTGCTGGCGCCAGAACGCGAGCAAACGGTCAAGCGGTGCACCCGTCAGCGTTTTGCGCTGATGAATGGCGAAGTCACCAAACTGCACCGTAAGCCGGGGCAGGACTGGCTCGTTTCCCGAACGAAACGCGGCATACGCTGCGCGCAGCTCGCGAAACAGCACACCCATCGACCAGCCATCCATCACGATGTGGTGTGAATCGATCAGCAAGACGTGTTCGCTGGCCGACAGTTGAATCAGTGACGGACGGAAGAGATGATCATGCGCAAGATCGAACGGACGACGCGCGTATTCGCGCACGATGGCCCGCGACTCATCCTCGCTGCGTCCGGTTGCATCGACGAGTGTCAGCGAAACCGGCGCGGGTGCGGAAACGCGCAACAACGCTTGTCCATTTATTTCGGCAAAACTCGTGCGCAGAGATTCGTGGCGTTCGGCAAGCAGCGACAGCGCGCGCTCAAGTGCCTTTACGTCAACCGGTCCGCGCAAGCGAAAGGACAACGACAGATTGTACGCCGTCAGTCCGGGTGTCGCGCGATCAAGCATCCACAACAGTTCCTGCGAGAACGACATCGGTACCGTGTCGCCCGCACTTCGTGCGACGATCGTGGCAGTGGCGTCCGCGTCCAACCCCTCGGCCTCAAGCAGGCTGGCGAGCAGGTCGATATCATCGTCGAAGTCTGTTGAAAGACCAGGTGTTTCGTCTTTGCGCGTCATCAAAGTTCTTGTGCTTGTCTGGTAGCGGCGGCGGATTGGCGCAGAGACTCGCGCTGCTCGGGGGTCATCTGTTGGGCCTTCTTGTACAGACGCGCAATGAGGTCGGCTTGTCCCGGTTTTGCTTCAAGTTGCGTGAGTGTTCGCGCAATTCCTGCGACCGTGGGCGATTCGAAGAATTGTCGCAACGGAAATGTTACCCGAAAAATCTTGCTGACGCGCCCGGTAATTCGCGTGGCAAGCAGCGAATGACCGCCCACTTCAAAGAAGCTGGATTCAACTCCGACGTTATCGATCTGAAGGATTTCGCGCCACAACCCGGCGACAACTTCCTCCACATCGTTTCTCGGCTCGATGAGCTGTGCCGAACTGCCGGCCAACTCCGGTTCGGGGAGTTGCGCGCGATTCACCTTTCCGTTTCCGGTGACAGGCAGCGCCGACAGGGGCACGAACGCGGATGGAATCATGAACTCGGGCAGTCGCTGGGCTGCCCACGCTCGTAGGGTTTCGACTGACAACGGCGCTTCGCGCGGTACGTAATACGCGACTATTCGCGGATCGCCGATGTTTGTGGATCGAACCATGGTAAAACACGCGGTGACGTCGGGATGCGCGCCAAGCACGCTTCCGATTTCTCCAAGTTCGATGCGGAATCCGCGAATTTTTACCTGTTCGTCGCGACGCCCGAGATATTCGACTTCACCCCGTGACCGAATACGACCAAGATCGCCCGAGCGGTACAGTCGCTCACCGGGGCGGAACGGACTTGGCACGAATCGTTCGGCCGTGAGCGTTGGCCGGTTGAGATATCCGCGCGCCACTCCCGCACCGCCGACGCACAGTTCGCCCGTCACGCCAATCGGAACCGGCTGCAACTGTTCATCCAGCACGTACAGCGACAGTGTTGGAATCGGCCCACCGATGTTGGACGAACCGTTTTCGATTTCCGGCGTGTCGATCGATTTGTATGTGACGTGTACCGTGGTCTCGGTAATGACGA
>JBDTTO010000177.1:0-6390 GCA_039930585.1 Gemmatimonadaceae bacterium | reverse complement strand
GCCTCCACCAACTTAGCAAATCAAGCGGCGCCGCGCCCCACTTGCGCCAATCTTGCAGTCGTCAGCTTATCGCTGTTGTTGCGACAACTTTCGGCGAATGGCCGCCTCAAGTTCGATCAATTGCTGCGACGACAGGCGAAAGCGACCCATCCCACCGTTGTCGAGGAATACAAGCCTCAGGCGCGTGTCGCCCTGATATTCCCAGATTTCCTGACGTTGCCGCGAATCGATCGATTGCGACACAAAGATCTGCTCGGGTTCACCCAACCCGACGAACGCAATGCCACGATCAGATGTCCAGCCAAGAATCGCGTCGTCACGGAAGCGCACGTTTGCCGCACGAATGCGATTGAAATAATCGCGCAATGCTTCGTTTTCTGCGGTGCCGGGAACCGGATCAGTTGCGCGAAGGAAGTCGGCCCACGCTTGTGGACGCGCCGCGCTGGTTGCATCGCGCAATGGACGCAGTTTATCGGTCGTCGCAAAATATTTGAGATACCGCAGCATTTCTTCAAACGACGCGATCGGTAAATCATCGCCAAGCGATACAAACAACCGTGTGCTTGATGTGTCGGCCGAACCTGGCCGCGCCATGTTCAGCGTGACCACACCAATGCCCATTTTGCGGACAGGAATGAGAAACGTTTTGCTTGCAACCGTTCCGCCTTGCGGGTCAAACACTGCCGTATCGCGCCACACGACCGTATTGCCTTCCGCAACCAATGTTGCAGTCACGGGCGATGGTCCGGTCAACCCGGTTGATTCGACGTATACCGGCAGCACAGTATCGCCTGAAAAACTGACGGACGATCGCGGGCGCGCCAACACACGCGGAAGCGAATCCAGTTTGTGTCGGCTGATGGCTTCGTACACTGGCAACGGCGTGCTCAACGTGCCTGACGAGAGACGCGGCACTACCAGGGCCACTTCGGTTGCACTGCCACGCACCGAGTTGGCGTCCTTGAATCCGACTGTCATCGCGTACTCACCAGGTGGCAAGCGCAGATACTGTTGCCAGATGACGCTTTCGTCCGTGCGCGTTGTTTCCTTGAACGTTGGTACACGCACCGTTTCACGTGCGTCCCACGTTTGCACAACGGCCAGCCCTTTGCGCAATTCAAGACGCACGGTGTATGTCGCGGCGTATTGCTCGTTGTTGCGCTGAAAATTCAGCACGGCGGCCGGCAGCGACACGGCAAGCAACATCAGCGTCGTGTCCGCTTTCGGCGTGGCCATAAACGACACGCTACCGACAAATGGCATCTGGCCGTTCGCGGAAATCAGTCCCATGGACTGATAAACGCGATTCAGATCCGGCGCATTGCCCGAAAGAAATGGCGCGTTATTCGGATTATTGGGGTTACCGGCCGGGCCGGACCTCTTGTTGCTGGACGAACAAGCAGCAGTCGCAGAAAAGGCCAGTAAGGCGAGCAGCGGCGCTCGAACCATTTGCGGGCGCGGTAAGCGCATTAGACGCGGGACTCCAGCCAGGCAGGAAGAAAAACAACGGCCGGATGGCCGGAGGCCACGGGGGCCAGTAATCGTTGCATGAGTGCTTCTGGAACTAGACACATGATACCAAACGTCCCCTACGATCGTGCCGCCTAAACAATACGCTTGCACGCAGGGCTGCATAGGCGTTACGTTCGCCCCGTGTCCATGGAGACGTTGGTCGGAACTACGCTCGCTGGTTATGCGGTCCGTGCGAAGGTCGGGGAAGGTGGTACATCGACTGTTTTTCGCGCAGAGCACCCACAGCACGGTACCGTCGCCCTGAAAGTGCTGCGCGAAAAGCTGCGGCACGATAAAACCGCCGTCGCGCGATTCCTGCGCGAGGCGCAGTTTGGCGCACGCGCCGAACATCCGAACATCGTTCGGACCATCGAGTTCGGCCAAACCGACGGCGAGCGATATTTCCTGGCCATCGAATGGGCCGGTGGCGAAATTCTCGAGAAATATGCCGAGAAAAGTGGTGCGCTGCCGATCAAGGAAGTCGCCGAAATCATGCGACAGCTCTCCGGCGCCGTGCAGGCCGCGCACGACGCTGGCATGGTGCATCGCGATCTGAAGCCCGAAAACGTGATGTACGATCCGGTCACGGTGCACGTGAAGTTGCTCGACTTCGGCATCGCCGCCGACACCGACGCCGCCCCGGATCAGCGACTCACGCGGGCAGGCTTCTTTGTCGGCACGTTGATGTACGTCGCCCCCGAAGCACTGTCAGGTGAGCTGGTTGGACCAGCGGCCGACCAGTACTCATTGGCCACGATCGCATATTACCTGCTGACCGGTGCCCTCCCGTATGTGGGCAAGTCGCCGCGCGAGCTGTTCTCGCAGCTCCTCACGCAGCCGCCCATTGCACTGGGTAAAGCCAAGCCGGGGCTGACTTTTCCAGCGGCCGTTGAAACGGTCATCATGCGCGCGTTGTCCAAACAGCCGGCTGAGCGGTACGGCAGCGTGAGAGAATTTGCGGAAGCGCTCAATGCCGCCGCACTCACAACGGCCCAGGCCAGCGTGCCAACAGAGAATTCTGCCGACAAGCCAGGGCTTTTCGGCAAGATGAAAGGACTCTTTCGCCGAGATTAGAAACGACGTGACCGACCATCAAACATTGCTCGCCCTGCTTGCCAATCGATCGGCCAAGCGGGGCGATTTTGTACTCGCCTCCGGGCGCCGCTCAAATCTCTACATCGACTGCCGCCTGACGGCGATGAGTCCGGAAGGCCAGCTGCTCATTGGACGAGTGGGGCTGAAAGCACTCGGCGAACAAAGCTGGGACGCCGATTCCGTTGGCGGACTCACTCTGGGCGCCGACCCGATTTCCTATGCAATCGCACACGCCAGCGCCGCAGCAGCCGAGGGCAAGGACGGCGTTAAAATGGTTCGGTCCTTTACTGTTAGAAAGGAAGCGAAGCAGCACGGCACCGGAAAACTTGTCGAGGGCCCGTTTGTCGCAGGTGACCGAGTCGTGGTGATCGAGGACGTAATCACCACCGGCGGATCCGCACTCAAAGCGGTCGAAAGCATCCGCTCGGCAGGCGGCAACATCCTGGGAGTTCTCGCCCTGGTCGACCGCGAAGAGGGTGGACGCGAGGCACTTGAGGCTGCCGGACTCAAAGTCCACAGTCTGGCCAAGGCGAGCGAGATTCTGCCACTGCTCGCGTAGCCACTCCGGCGACGTTTGCGATTCGACTTGTCGCTCACACGAATGTCGTCTGGCCGGACGCGTTAACTGACGGTGACAACCTGAGACTCCACGGCGGGTTGGGGCGTCCTTGAGCTGAAGCCGCCCGCAGACCAGCGGGCGCAAGCCGAGACTGCCGTGGCCACGTCGTTTGCTTTTCCTGCTGCTCCAAGAAATTCCTCGCGTTCCGGTTCGGGCTTTCCACCGAGCTCGGGCAATCACGCGGCTGTTCGCGATGATGCCGACGACCGCGCCGAAAACATTCCGACGATTGATTCTTTTGCCGAAGATCGCGCGAAAGATCTGACGTCGTTTCGGATCGCCGCGCGGAGGCGGTATTGGAGTACGCTGCTGCTCGCGAGTGTCCTGTTGGTCGGTCGCCAGTTTGGAATCACCACGGTCGGCCTGCCAACTGTCGCCGGACTGGGCGTGATTGCAGCAGCTCTGAACTTCGCACTTACGGCGATCGCATCATCGGCGACGAACTACCGAACGTGGTTGCGGTACGTGTTTGTCTTGCTTGATACCGCACTCGTCAGTGTTGTGGTGTTCGTATTTGGTGCGCCGGTATTGGTGCTGACGTATCTCATGGCCATCGTGCCGTATTCGTTCGATCACGGTCGCGCGACTGGATACGTAGCCGCTCTCGCATCAGCCGGTGGATTTTTTGGCGCCAGTCTCGCATTTGCAAAACTGCATCCGGACGTTGCAGCGCCGTTTTCCCACGTAGTTATTGCGACAGTGCTGCTGTTGGTTGTCGCACAGCAGATTGTGCCGTTGCCATCACGTTTGATTCGTCGCGTGCGGCAAACACGTGCGCACATGAATGCGGCTGAACACGGCGACCTGCTCGCACGTGCTGATGCACGACACAATGACGAACTCGGATTTCTCGAGCGCAGCTTCAACAACATGCTCACGGAACTCGGCGCACTCATTGGCATGGTTCAGAGTGAAGCCGATGAACTGGCCGCAGTGGCCGAGCAGCTCACCGGTGCATCAAGCACGTTGCAAGCGCGCGCCGCCGATGTTGCAAGCACGTCGCGTTCGCTGAGTGAAGAGCTGGCCGAACAGCGCCGCGGCGTGGAAAGCGGCGCGGCCAGCAGCCGTCAGGCGCGTGATGCGGCCGAATCGGCCAAGCAGCGTGCAGACGCGACGGCAATGGACGCGCACACGCTGGACGAAGCGGCAGAAACAAGCCGACTCGCGATCGAGCGCGCGGCAACCACGCTCGTGCATGTGGGCGAAGGCGTGAGCACAGCAGCGGGTCAGGTGCGGTTGCTCGAACCCGCGTCGGAACGCGTTGGCGAGTTTGTGATGACGGTTTCCCGCATTGCCCGACAGACGAATCTCCTCGCACTGAACGCGGCCATTGAGGCTTCGCGAGCGGGCGAACACGGCTACGGTTTTGCCGTTGTCGCCGAAGAGATTCGCAAACTCGCCGGTGAGAGTGCGCAGGCCGCGAAAGCGATTGCCGCAACAGTGCAGCACGTGCGTTACGACATTGCCGGTGCCGTTGAAGCGATGGAAGGAACTGCCCGCGAAGTGGCCGGCGCCGGCGGCATCGCCCGCGAAGCAACGCAAGCGCTTAGCTCGATGGTGGAAGGCATTGCGCGAATCGCCGATCGCAGCGAGCAGGCGGCCGTGCTCGCACGCACGCAGGCGTCGTTAGCCGGAAGCGTAGCCGGCGCGTTTGAAACAGTTGATGAAGTCGCTGAGCGCGCGTCGCATGGTGCACGGCGCGCGGCCGAATCGGCAGCGGGTCAGCGCGCAAGCATTCAGGAGCTGTCGCGCAGCGCCGAACAGTTGGCTGAGACTGCGGATCGTTTGCGTGGCGCGGTGCAGCGGTATCGCGTGGAGCAGCGCGTGGCCGCCGTCCCAACGGCGGAAGAGTGGTAAGCGAGGCACCGCGCGGCGGCGCCCCGCGCCACATCACCCCTCGCGCCCCATCCATCCCGGCGTAACGATCAGTGGATGAAACGTGAATAACGCTTCGCGATACGGCGCGATGAGTTCTGCGCGCATGTGTTCAAGCATTGCCTCGCCATTGTAACGACGTCGAAATGCGACAGCCGTGCACTGCAGCAGTGTTTGCACGTGCCGCGAAAAACTCTGCGGTGATGAGTACTCGAGTTGCACGGCAATCTGCGCGACACTGAGGCCTGGACTTTCAAAGAGTCTGGCTGCGCGAACAAGACGCGCCATTGCGAGATACTTCTTGGGCGCGGGCAAATTCGCGCGAAAGAAACGACTCATGAGTGTGCTGGGTAAGACGCCCAGCCGTCGCGCGAGTTGACGCACCGTACACACTGACGCCGGCGAAGAAAACAGCGCATCAAAGAAGCGTAAACAATCTTCCGGTGCGCCAGCGAGGTCGGCACTCACGCGCGTGATCGCCATACGTTCCACCGTCTCCGAACGCTCCTCGGCAATCAATCGACGCAATTCGCGCCAGCCGCGTGCGTCGCGCACATCCACCAGTGCACGAACCCCTTGTTGTCCGAGTGACAACACCGCTTGCGATGATGATTGCTCCATGCCCGTTAACAGTGCGACAGCGGGCACACGTGGGAACTCGCGCACCAATCGTGCAACGGGCGGTGTGTGTTGTGCGACGTAGTGCGCCACCGATACCAACACTGCCGATGCGCGACGCTGTCGCAGGTCATTCAAGACTTCGTCAACCGATTCGCGATGCAGCGTGACGAAACATCCTTCGCCGGCCGCATCTACACGAGCGCGTTCGCTTGGACTGAGTAGAGTCGTCACTGACTCGGGCGCAGACGCTCGTGTCTGAGCGTTGGCGTTCTTCAATCCAGGTTGAGAGCCGGCGCGCGGAATGACCGGCACGTATCCGGGAAACCGACGCGAGTTGTTGGTGGACATTGCCACGCTCCTTGAAAGCGATTGAAACGCACTGAGGCTATCGGTGTGCAATCACCGCAACGTCGCAGGCGCATCACCACACGGGCAGCTTGGGTGCGGGCGATGTTAGAGACCTCCGTCACGCAACTGTCAGTTGCGGGCGTGAAACGAACACCATCCGCAACAATGCGCTGCCAGGAATTTTCACACGCGATTTCGCTGCCAATGTTGGGATTCACGCGCTGAATTCGCAGGTCCATCAATGTTCGCCGTATATTGCGCGTGGGTGGTCGTCAGCCAGACGGTCGCGATAATGCCAGTACGCCGCTTGCGGATTGCTG
>JBDTTO010000176.1:0-6396 GCA_039930585.1 Gemmatimonadaceae bacterium | reverse complement strand
GCGTACGTCGCCGGGGCCAACGGTGTCGCAGCGGTGACCAGCGAAGCTAGATTCGGAGAGCACTCCCACTCAATCATTTCGTGCCTATGCCAGTCGCCGACTATCAGCAGCGAAAGTTGTTACTGCTTTCCAATTCACGTGATGAAGCTGGTCGGTTTCTGCAACACGTTGGCAACGACCTGGTTGAGCATCTGGCCGGTGTGCGCACAATTACGTTCGTGCCGTACGCCGGTGTCACCATCTCGTGGGACGCGTACACGCATCATGTTCGCGAAGCGATGGCGACGTTTGGTGTGAAGGTTGTTTCCGTACACGAAACCGACGATGCGCGCGCAGCCGTTCGTGACGCAGAGGCGATCGCGGTGGGCGGGGGCAACACCTTTCATCTATTGGCAAATGTGCAGCGCGCAGGATTGACTGATGAGTTGCGCAGCCGGGTGTTGAGTGGCGTGCCGTACATGGGTTGGAGTGCGGGTTCTGTCATCGCGTGCCCGACCATGCAAACCACCAATGACATGCCAATTACCGAGCCCGAGTCCTTCAACGCATTGGGTTTGGTTGGATTTCAGATCAATGCGCACTTCACCGATGCGCATCCACCGGGATTTCAGGGCGAAACGCGCCGGCAGCGACTCGCAGAATTTGTAGCGGCCAATCCCAATGTGTCGGTGGTGGGATTGCCAGAAGGTACGTGGCTACGTGTTCACGGAAATTCAGTGGTGCTGCGCGGGCGGTTGGATGCGCCGCGCTTTCGCCTGAACGCGGCCGATACCATCCTGGGGCGCGACATCGATCTCGGCGGTGAGCTCGAGTCCTACGGGATGTAGTTCCAGCGCACCCAGGGTTGCGAGCCGCCCGGACCATTCTCGGCAGCGACCTGTTTGACCGGCGGTTTTGCTTGAGCCGAAGCAACGGGGCGCAGCTTGTTCGCGAAAACGATCGACGGCTCCGCTGCACCGATTTCCACGCCAATCGTTACGTGCCGGACAATCAGGAACACCAGCGTGACTACCAGCGCCAGCAGGGTGGCGGCGGTGCTGGTACGGCGATTCGGTAGATGGAAAGCTGACTGCATCGGCGCGGACAGTGGGAAGGGGCGAATCGGGAAGTGTTACGGTTATGCTCGCTGGCGCAACGCGATGTGATGCGTGATTTTTCACCGGTCGAGATTACGGCGAAAAAGTAATCTGCTCCTTCGCCACAGCTTCAACGTCTCAACGTACTGTCAACACGTTGTCAGTAAATAACTTCCGACTCGTTACCCTGGGCCGTTTGGACCTGCTTGGCACCTCTGGTGCTCCAGCCGATCCCTCTCTCAGCGCGCGCCGTCGCAAGATTGCACTGCTGGTTTTGCTCGCATCAGCGCGCCGTCCGGTCTCAAAAGACTCGTTGCTGGAGATGTTTTGGGGCGAGCAGGATGAGACGCGGGCCCGTCACTCATTGTCAGACGCCCTCTCGCACATTCGACGGGTGTTGGGTCGCGGAAGCGTGGTGGCCAATCAGGCTACGGCTGCGCTTGACCCATCAACCGCGTTAGCCGTCGATTCGGTTGAGTTTGCGGCGGCGGTCAAGGATGGAAACGACGCGCTCGCCCTCGAACTTTATGCCGGCCCGTTTTTGGACGGCGTCCATGTCGACGGATCCACCAGCTTCGAACAATGGGTTTCGGCCGAACGGCACCGCCTGAGTTCACTGTTTGGCCGAGCGTGCGGGCGACGGGCGTCGGCGTTGCTGGCGGCCAGCGAGTGGGAGGAGTGCGTTGATGTCACTCGCCGCTGGTTGGAATGCGAGCCAGCGTCTTCGGCCGCGGCAAAGATCCGCCTGCAGGCGATCGCAGGTCCCGGCACTCGTGAAGCTGCGGTGCGCGCGGTTCAGGAATTCGAACGCATTACTCATCGGCTCAACTCCGAGCTCGGTTTGCGGCCCGACGCGTCCGTTGCCGAAGTCGCGCGCGATCTCGCCAATCGCATTCGGCAGGATGAGCTGCCGGCTGGACACACGTCCGAATTTGCGGTGCCGGAGCAAGGTATTCGTTCGCGGGCAGTGCCCACGGCATCCGAAATACCAACGTCCGCCGAACGACCAAACACGCCGCCGTCAACGTCATTCATCGGCCAGGATCGTCGCGTTCCGACACCTCACGCCGACGTCCCGATCGTATTCAAAGCAGAAGCGATTGCAAAAGCATTCGCTGACAAACCGTCAGAAAGCAGCGAAACGGTAGCGCACAAAAAATCGCGATGGATGATACCGGTTGCCGTTGCCGCACTGTTAGTCGCGGCTGTTAGTGCTGCGTTTTATGTAAAGCGTGACTCCGCGACTCCCGTAACGAATCAACGAACCGTTGTTGCAATCACCGATTTTGGTTTCGTCAACGGTGACTCAGCACAAGGCTGGATGGCCGACGGCGTTGCCACGATGCTCGCGTCGCGTTTGTCACGCAGTACCGCACTTGAGCTGATTGCTCCTGAGCGAATTCGCGAAATCGCACGACGCGCGGAGTATCCAACCAACCAACCGCTGGGCACAGAACGTTCGCGTGATGTTGGTGTGCGCGCGGGAGCGAATTGGGTGGTGAGCGGTGCGATGTCGAAGGCAGACACTACCTATCTGCTTGAACTCACTGTTCGCGATGTCAAATCCGGAAAAGTTTTGCGAGTATCGTCGGTGAGAGCTCGTGAGTTTCTCCCGTTGGCAGATGCTGCGGCCGCTCAACTGCTTGACGTTGTTGATCCCGCGTCAAGTGGCGCAAAGTTGGCCGACCTCGAAACGTCCAGTCAGGATGCGTATCTGCATTTTGTGGCATACGTGCGGTACTCGAATGGTGTGAGCAACAAGCTGGCGCGCGAGGAATTGAACAAAGCGCTTGCGCTGGACTCCAACTTCATCAGCGCAATCATTGAGCGACGACGAATGGCGAGTGGCGAGAACGATGCCGCCACGCTGGCGCGCTTGAATGCGTTGTACAAAAAGAACGAAGGTCGCGCAACGTTCTGGGATCGCACGACGCTCGAAGCCGAACGCATTCAACCGTTGGGCGAAGTTGGGCGCATTCTGGCGTTGTACCGGGAACTGGTTGCACGGTACCCGCGCGACCCACGCGCATATACGCGATTGTGGAACGCACTCACCATGAACGGTGAGTGGAAGGAGGCCGAACGAATCGCGCTGGCACAACTTGCGATTGATTCGCTCGCGGCCACTGCAGGCAACGGCGTGTGCGCTCCCTGCGGTGCATACTCCGATCTCGCGTTCACACGGCTCGCACTCGGCGATGGCGAAGGTGCGGAAAAGGCCGTTCGTCGTTTGCTCGAGCTGCAGCCGGATCTTGGCGGTGGTTGGTCGGTGTTTTCGACGGTATTGCTTGCGCGCGGCAAGTATGACGAAGGGCTGGAAGCATATAGGCGCGCGCATGCGATCAATCCCGAAGACACGCTTTGGTGGTTCAATTTGCAGGCGCGTAATCTCATTCTGGCAAACAAACTGCATGATGCGGACACGCTTATCAATCGTTTGACGCATTCGGACGATCCGTTTATGCGCGACAATATGCTCGACATTCGAGCATTGTGGTTTCGCGAGCAGGGAAACTGGGCCGAAGCTCTGAAGTTTATCAATCAGGAAGACAAGGAAGGCGGCGACAAGCGTCAGATCAGATTGATGCGCGCAAACACGCTGGCGCGGATGGGCAAGTACGCCGAAGCGCGTCGCGAGTTTGAATCGATGCACGAGTTGTACAAGAATGATCCACGTGGTGATTATGCGCGCTGGTTCTCGTGGACGCACACGCTTGAGGGTGATGCGTTGGCTCCCACTGGCGACACGATATTGCTCAAGGTGCTGGCAGATTCTGCGCTGTTGATTGGTTCGGCGAGTTACTACGCGCGCGACAAAACTGTTCCGCACTTTCTGCGCGCGCTGGTTGCAGTGCAAGGTGGACGCGACGATGAAGCGGAGCGTGAATTCAAGATCGCGTTGTTCAGTCGCAACGGCTTCACGCGCGTCAATTACGAATACGCGCGACTTATGATGCGTAAGAAACGTTACAAGGAAGCCGAAGAACTATTGTCGCAGGCTTTGATGGGTCCGCTGGACGCCATGTTGCGTTATCAGCCGAGGTCTGAGGTGCGCGTGTTGATTGACAGCGTGCGCGCGTTGTCAGCGAAGCGGTAACGGTAAACCAATCAGCGCCAGCGGGACGCTGCGCAGGCCGGCCCATTCTGTTTTGCCGCCGTTCGCGCTGCTTCGTATCATCATTTGCGCGGACAGTCCGCCGTCCAGCATTAATGCCCGTGTCGCACCAAGTGCGCGCATAATGGAAATCATTTCTGGCGTCGTCGGGCCCAGCGGCAGTCGTTCGGCGGTCGTGCCCAGCCCATCAAAACGCGTCATGGCCAAAATGAGTTCGCCTGATGTCAACGTGCCGACAATCAGACGTGCGTCGCGATGCGTCCGATCAATGCCGTTGCTTCCGGCGCAAAGCGAGTTGGGTACGCGTCCGTTTGCGCCAATCAACGTTGGATAAGATTGAATTGCTTCCATCACATTTCCGCTTGTGCGTCGCGCCGTAATTTCGGATGCGTCCAGCATCGACCACGATCCCAGTGAGTCAACGACGAGCGCGCCGGCCAGACTGCCAACTCCGGGCGCCTGTTGTTCGTGACCGCGATGCACAACCCAACCCCACGGGCCGGCGTCGGTAAACTGTCCGGCGTTAACCGCAAATCGCGCGTTGGTAGGAGCGTTTGCGAGAGACCACGTTTTGAGTTCGTTGCCATCGCGCACAATATCGAGCGACAGCCGCGTTTGTTTTGGTGCGACAACAACAACGACAATCAGTATAGGCAATTTGTTTTCGCCAAGCCGCACGCGCCATTCGCCCCATTTGATGGCGCGCTCGTTGCTTTTCCAGACAACGTTGGCTTTCAGCGATTGAACGTTTGATCGGGCACAATCGTGTGCTGAAATGAGTGGGCGCGAGTCTGTTGTTTGTGAGTGTAATGACGATGGATCAAATACAATTGCCGCGATCACCAGTGTGACCGCGGCAATTATCTGTTGATGCGTGAACCTGTTTGCAAGCATCGACGACGACCGTTGAACCATACGCTGCTACCAGCTCTTGAGATCGCCCCACGTGGACCAGGTGTTTGGCTGATCCTTGAAGATGGGGGCCCACTTCTTGAGTTTTGCGCCCTGCGCTTCAAGTACTGCGTGTTCGTCCGCAGTGAACACCCCGAATTTATTGTTGTCTGCAGGAGCATTGTTCGTTTGCTGAAGCGCCCACAACGCCATGCGTTCGCGCACCATGCCGTACTGTTGTGTGGTCATGCCTGCACGTTCGTCTGACGCCACGACTGTTCCGCCTGACGTGTTGCCGTTCGAACCACTGTTGTCCCGATTCATTTTGTCGGCGGCGGCGTCAACGAGTGCGGCTGGCATGTAGGGCGGTGCGCTACATTTTGCTTCGAGGTTGAACATCACCAGTGCTGAACGCATCGACGAAATTCCCATCGTGTCGGTCATCGCAATGTATTCGCGATATTTCTTCGCTTGCTGCGCGGCTACGAGACGTTGACCCAGCGCAGACGATTGCTGGGTAATGGCTGAAGACTTTTGAATGGCATCTACAGGTGGGATCTTGCCGACAACTGTTTGCAGCTGTGTTTCTGCGCAGCTTTCGTAGGCTTTCTTTTTCTTGTTGTAGTCCGCCTCAACCGCGCGCGCTGCGGCGACACGTTCGGCCTTTGCCATGCTTGTTTCCATTAGGGCCATCACGGCGCTCAGCCTATCTGCGGTGATGACGTAGTTACTGGAGGCCGCTGTTCCGGGCGCGTCGGTTTTGACTCCGGCCTTTTCCTTGGCGGCGTCGGCGGCGGCCTTTTTCAATCTGCCAAGCTGTGCGGATGCGTTCGCGGGGGAGAGCATGGCTGTCGCCGAGATGGCAGCAATCGCGATGATGTGGATGCGGCGGTTCGACATGGGCGGGTTCCGGTTGAGATACGCCCCAATATGCAGTCCTCGGGTCGCCCCTGCGTAGATCGATTGTCCTATTCGTGCGAAGTTTTTTGTCGGAGCACTGGGGGTCGGATCAATGGGTTCGGCGATTTTAATGGGGTCGATCAATGGGGTCAGAGTCGCAGCGATCAATGGGGTCGATCAATGGGGTCAGAGTCGCAGAAAAATGTTACGGCGTTGAAAAACCAATGGGGTCAGAGTCGCCGAAAAATGATACGCAATCAGTCGGCAGTTCTTACCGGACATCAGGGGGTCAGACACCGTGATGTCCCAATTGGCACGTGAGATTTACGAGGGAAAACCGAATCAAAGCGAGATCAACGACTCTGACCCCCTGATGTGTACGAGGGAAAACCGAATCAAAGCGAGATCAACGAC
>JBDTTO010000175.1:0-6400 GCA_039930585.1 Gemmatimonadaceae bacterium | reverse complement strand
AACCGGCGAATTGGCAAGAAGTTTTGTTGCCGACGCGGAATCGGGTGCAGAATACGCGACAAGTGTTTTGCCGGCGACTACCATCTTGATGACGTCGGTCGCACGTTGGACCGTGCGCGTTCCATCGATGTCGAGCGGGGGGGCCTGTCCCGTCATCGCCGTCGAATACGCATCAAGCGCGACGTGCGCAGCGCTTTCGTTCGAAAACTGCGCCAGAATCACAGTGCTGCCCGTGCGAAGCACCGCCATCTCAGCAGCAGTCGCTTCGCCGAACACGTTGGCCAATCGCTCGCGCAGGTCGCTGACCAGCGCCGCATCAAGCGACGGTCCGTACAACTGCGCGGGTTGTGCGAAACGCCCGTCTTCTACCGTCAGCAATTCTTCGTGTGCCCGCCATGGCGCGGATGACGTGGCATTCTTTCCACCAACCCAGACCAGATCCTGTTTTGGAATCCATCCGAATGCCTGGCCGTAATGAAACAGCGCCTGCGGACCCACGACGATGAAGAAGAAACCCGCCACAAACACAATCGGTCGCAGTGATGCGCCGGAGCGTGACATCATGAACGCAACAACGCTGAACACGAATCCGCCGATCAGCAGCAGCATTGTTACGACGAGTGCGCCGGTATTGGCCCGAAAGAATTGGAGCAGATTCGACATGTGCTACTTGTGACGTCCTTCGACAAACTTGTTCACCAGGACGTTTGCGATTTTCGGTTCACCGCCTTCAATCACCACATACATGACAAATGGACGAAGTTCGCCATCAACGCACTTGAGGTACGCGTAGTAGGCGAGTCCTTGCTGCCCGAAACCGTCCGTCGTATTGGCAACCGTCACGCTATTGCCAAGGCCTGCATTACCGCCAAAAAACGGCAGGATCTGCGACTCAAGAAAATTCGAGACTGCAGGTACGCCGGCATTCATGCGCATCTTCGCGCTGATCATTTCCGTCACCTTGTAAATCTTGTTCGCACCTGCCGCTTCGAGAAACGCCTTCATTGCTGGGCGCAGGTCGCTGTCGGTCGCCGACATGGCCAGCCCCTGCTGCATCGTCATAGTAGAAGTCACGTTGCTTCCTTTTGTAGTGGATTGTGAAATTGCCGGACGTGCGGTTTGTGCGGACGCCGTGCTTGAGATAATGCCGACAACTGCTGCAAGAGAAAAACGTTTCATGACAACGTGGCCGCGGTTGGCGAACCTTCGCGTTCTTCGTTGCTGCTGGTGCCTGTTCGCCGAAGGAGTTCGATGAACAGCCCTGTGCATTCGTTAAAAGCAATTCGTTCGTCCGCTGTGTATTGCTCCAACAGCAAGTCGCGAATAGACCAGTCCAGCGCCTGCACCGCGTGCCGATGAATGGAAAGCGCCGATGGTGTGTTGCCGCTCAGCAGTGCGACTTCCGATGCCAAGGGCAACAGTTCAACAATGTTGTTCGCGTGCGGCAAACAGGCGAGCAGCGCGCTCAGCAGTGGTTCGGTTCCGTTGCGCTCACAATCAACGTCGACAGTTGAATCAATTGCGCGAAGGCGCGAGTCAAACGCTTCGGCCAGCGGTTCGGACAGCTCGAGCAGTCGCTCGTGCAACGCGATCAGCGAAGTGTGTTTGGGTGCTTCCGGAGACATGGCGATCACGCGGCTTTGCGGGACGCCTTCATCATTACATCGGACAGCGTGCTGAACGCGGCGGCCCAGCTTTCCTCCGCCGCCACCGAAAGCGAGCCGCCAAGCACTTCTTTGAAGGTGCGGAGCAACGCCGCGCCAACCGTGACGTAATGTGCGTCTTTCACGCCGTAGCCAGCGTGACGACGGCCGAGTGCTTCGACCGACGGCAGGAGGCGCGGCAGGTCATCAACACCGCGCACGATGACCGTGAGCATCTGGATGAGTTTCTCGCTTTGGGTCTGCATGTCGGCGCTTTTGAACAGCGATCGCAACGAAGGGTCGAGGTCGAACAGGCGATCGTAGAACTGAATCGCCAGGTCATCTGTGGCAGAGGACATCAGCGCCCAGCTGTTGCGAATATGTGCGACTTGTTCCGGCGTCATGTGTTTCGGACTGAGGGTTGGTGGTGCGACGGAATGATCGTCCGCCCGCTCTCCCCGAACTCGCCAGCTGTCACTTGGCCTATCACCCGCTATCACCTGAGGCCAAAAATGCCCGCGTGATTGCTGGGTGATCGCGCATTTCATCTTCCGCTCAGTTCCACGACGTCAGTTTTGCGGTTAACAGCGCAACGCGCGCTTGCATCAACTCACTTCATTCATTTCGGGAGTTTTTCCGATGTCACGTATGCTTGCAGGATTACGCAGATCAGTTGGATCAGCTGGCATCATGCAATTCATCAACGACGTGTGTTTCGCGACCGTCGCTGGGTTGGCGCTTTCTACAGCGACCTCAGCGGCGTGGGCGCAGACTCCAGTTGGCCGACCAACCACGACGCAGCCGGCAGCTACCAAACACGTGGCCGCCGACGCCGGCGCCAGGCCGACTTCGTCGGCGAAGGACGCGGCTCAAACAGCCAGCAGTCGGATGGACACTTCATTACATGGCACATGGCGCATTTCGATCGGCGTGCTGGCGCCTTGGGTAGCGAAGACAGACAAAGGCTGGGACACGAAAAGCTGGGTTGGGCAGACCATCCGTTTTGAACCGAACCGCGTCGCAGGCCCGGGGTCGTTGAAGTGCGCGGGCGAAGTTGGTTACGAGGCAACGAGCTTTCCGGCTGACGCGCTGTTTCAGGGCGGGTTGCCGGCGCCCGTCGCAAAAGCGATAGCGGCCGCGAAGGATCTCGGATTCGCGAAGCTGCCTGCGAAGGGAACGTCGCTCAACTGCGATGCCGGGCTGTTTGAATTTCACCAGGTTGATGCAACCGCCGAACTCGTGGCAATCAACAACGTCATCTGGACGCTGGATCGTTCACCTGGTGCACTGGCTTCCGCGACGACGCCGTCGGGCGTGGTGCAGCGTTTTCTGGAAACACACTTCGCCGGTGACATGGGTTTTGACTCGGCCAGTGTCGCAAGCAAGCGCAAATACATGTCGACGTCGTTGACGGCCTTGTCGAAAAAGTACTTCGCGAAGCCGGTCGTCAAAGACGAAGTACCTGACATCGACGGAGATCCATTTACCGACAGTCAGGAATATCCCACACGCTTTTCAGTTGGTGCAGGCACGACGACCGCTAATGCGTCAACTGTGCGTGTGAAGTTCAGCGATGCGCACTCGTCAAAGGTCGTAACGTATTTGTTGTCGATGGACGCCGGCACGTGGCGTATTGATGACGTGCGTTATGACGGTGGTCCAACTCTTCGCGCACTGTTGGCTGGTTCGTACAAATAACAACGCCCGGTTTTATCGGGATTGCAATCGTGCGGTGAACACGTCAGCGGTGCGATCGCTCAATGTGAAGTAAACACGTCGTCCGTCCGTTGCGAATTCTGGTCGCATGGACGGGCGACGAGTGTCATCAAATCGCACCAGCGAGCGCCATGCGCTGCCATCCAATGGTACTTCCCATATTGAGATGTTTCCGTTCGCGTCTGCAGCGCGCACCATCAGTGCGCGTTTGCCGGGAATCCAGCGCGCATACATTGCGGTCACACCATTCGCGCCTTTCGCAACAACGATGTGCCGCGAACTCTCTGCACCGTTTACTGGCATCACGCTGATTTCGCCGCCGGTCGAGAAATACGCGAACTCGTTTCCATCGGAAGAAAACGTGGGCCAGATGCCGCCGTGTTCGGTCACGCGCGTTGGTGCACTCCATGCGCTGTCACCTTTGCGCGAAATGGAAAACAAATCGGGCTGACTGCGATTGAATCGATGGAAGAAGAGCTGTTGGCCGTTCACAGTCCACGTGGGTGAATGTTCTTCCAGTGTGCCGCCCGTCGGGCCAACGTATCGTTCGTTGCCACCATTTGCATCAACGACAACACCGCGACGCACGCCGTCGCGAATACGATAGAACGCAATCGTCCGACCGTCGGGTGACCATGCCGGATGAAAATCATCGGTGGGATTTGACACAATGCGATCGGTTTCACCAACACCATCGGTGCGCATGCGAAAGATGTCCTGCTGTCCACCACGATCGGAATCAAACGCGATCCATTTTCCGTCGGGCGAAACGTCCATCGCTTCGATGGTTTGTTGTCCGCGCGTCAGTGATTCGGCGTCCTTCACGCTGACGGTTACACTGCTGTTGATATTGACGGCCCACAGATTCGCGCTCTGACGGAATGTTGTGTATGCGACTGTATGTCCGTCTGCGGCAACGGAAACTGTGTGCGCGTCCAATCCTGTCGTGAGTCGAATCGGAACACCGACACGCGCGCCGCTGGCATTAATTGCGACTGCATACAAATCGCGCGTGCCCTCCTGATTGGAGACGTACACAATCGTACGGCTGTCGGGCAGCCATTCGGGACTCGTCGACAGGTTATTGATTTCCGTGACGCGTGATGTGTCTCCCGTCTTTGCATTGACTGTGTAGATGACACCCGGTGCAATGTTACCAATGCTCGCGCCTGCAAATCGCATGGTACCACGCGCCCCGTAGACGAAACTTTCATTGTCGGTCGCCGCCGCAATAAAGTTTCCGTCGGGCGACCACGTGATGGAGTGTGCGTCATTCAGGTGCGCGATCGTGAGAGCAGTTTTTCCGTTGACATCCCGCCGCATGATCGCGCCGTCCTGCACCCACGCAATGTTGACACCATCCGGCGCCCACGCCGCATACATCGCGCTCTTGTTGGTATCGCCTGGCGCATCCACAACGACGCGCGCCGATCCACCCAGTGATGGCACCAGCCAAATTGCGCGATCCGCCTGAAACAGAATGCGCGTTCCGTCGGGCGACCAACGTGGACGGCGATGATCACCCGCCACCGATCCGCTGATCAACACCGGATTGCCACCATCCAACTGTCGCACATACAAACGCATCGAGCCTTCCGTGCCGCCTGCGTACGCCACCAACTTTCCGTCAGGAGAAATTGCGGGATCAAGTTCCAGCGTTTCTTCAAACGTCACGCGCTTCGTGTCGACGATGTGAAGCTTTGCGATATCTGTGGTCGTGCGATTGATCGAAAACAACGCGAGCAGGAATACGACGAGCGACATCAATCCGAAATACGCCAGCCGCTTGCCGTAGGTCGTTGGCGATTTTAAGGGCTCGAACACGTAGCCAACGCCCAGCTTTTCGGAGTAGCCGCTCACGATTCCGTCGAGACCCGGTGTTGGAGTAACGGAGGCGCTTGCTTCGTGTGGCGTTGCATTCGTCGGCACAACTGCTGCGTGCGAATCGCTGATTCGTCGCTTCGGTATGTCGACCGGAGTGGTGACTGATGCTGCAGCGCTGATTGGCGCAGGCGCGGCCGATGCAATTGCCTCTGATGCCGCAACAGTTGCTTTAATGTCAACCGGCGCTTTCCGGCGCAACTCCGCCGCCAATTCCAGCACGGCGCGATCGGGCGGCAACTCCAACTCCTGTGACATCAATGCTTCGTATATGCGCGCATGCGACAGCGCGCCCGCGCGATCACCCGTTGCTTCGAGCGCGCGCATGTATCGCACGGCAACATTCGCATTTAACGGATCAACCGACGCCAACACGCGCCAGTGTTCAACCGCTTCCTGCATGTGCGACCCGTTCTCGGCCGAGAGTGCGAGTCGTTCACGGGTGCGGGCATATTCGTGCGCGAGTGCAGAACGTTCTTCATCGGCCCATCGCTCAAACGCGGGCACACCAACCAGATGAAAACCCTGCAGAAACGGACCAGCATATAACGCAACCGCTTCGGTCAGGCGACCACGTTTTATCTGCTGCGCAAATTCTGCTACGTCGCTCGCAATCAGTTCAGCATCGAGTCGCAGTTCCTGCGTGCCGACAATCGTGCCGTCGTCGCCAAGGTCACGACGCAGCGCATACACCGCCTGGGTGAGTGCTTTGCGCGCGCGTTCCTCTTCGTCGTCGGGCCAGAAAAGTGTCAATAGTCGTTCGCGCGTAACGCCACGTTCCCCTGCGCGCGCGAGTACCGCCAGCAGCGCGAGACGACGGGGTTGCAGCACCGCTCCTGCCAACTCGCGTTCGGGGTGGGCGACTGACATGCCGCCGAACGTGAGAATACGAAGCATCAACGCGAGGAGTGCGGAGGTGAGAGAGAGACGCGCCGGAAGTATTGTCTGTCTCTCACGCTGCCGCCACCGCATTGCTGACCTACTTCACCTCTACTTCACCGCTACTTCACCTCTGCATCAGCACTACTTCATCGCGGCCAGCACGCGATCGAGTGCGCGATAGCTCTCGTTCATGCCACCTTCCATTCCCGACTGCATCATGCCATCGCGATCGGCGGCGGTCATGTACATCGACGTCGCGACCAGTTTCGTGCGGCCAT
>JBDTTO010000174.1:0-6417 GCA_039930585.1 Gemmatimonadaceae bacterium | reverse complement strand
GGCACGCGCGGCGTGAGCTTCGCGTGACGGATAGTGCAACAGAAAACAAACCGCCTTCGTGCGCACTTCGGTGTTTGCGGGGGTAAGGGTGAAATGGTGGGGTAAGAGCCCACCGCATTGGCGGCAACGTCAATGGCTCGGTAAACCCCAGTCGGAGCAAGGCCAAATAGGCGGCAAGAGACGTCCCGTCTCGCAAGGATGTCGCAAGGCATCGAGCCGCGGGTAGGCTGCTGGAGCGTTCGGGTGACTGAACGCCGAGAGGAATGACCGTCCGGTGTATGCAAATACGCTGACAGAACCCGGCTTATCGGCTGGCGATCACCCACATCAGTTTCGCTTCACGTTTTTCCCGATTCAATTTTGCACTGCGATTTACCGTGGTTACCGGCGTGCTTCGTGCGATGAATTTTTTCTCACAAAAACGCGGAGACGCAGAGAACTGCGCGCGAATGAACACGCGTGCGTTCAGGCCTTTTGCTGTTGCGGCCGCCATCCTGGCGGCTGCGTGTGGTGGTGGATTGCAGCCAGCACCAACGCCCACTCCTGCGCCGCCAACTCCGGCTCCGGTTGTGCCAATCGTTTTGGAACCGACCGTTGAACGTTGGACAATGCCAGCGGTAATGCCGTCCACGAAATACGTGAACGAAGTTGCGACAACACTGGAACGCGACAGCGCGGGACGCGTGCTGACAGAGCATGTCACCACGCGCGGCATCATAACGCTGCAGGGCCGTCGGGACACGCTGGGTGCATTTCGGGGCAGCGGGGCGGTGGATTCGTTTACGGTGCGTGGCCTCGAGCGCGTGCTGACGCCAGGGCAGGCGGAATCGAAGGGCAGCATGCAGGTGCCTGTGGTAACCGTCGCACCACTCAACGTGATGTTCGATGCGGTGCTCGACTCACGGATCTTTCGCGTTGCGGCGCGACCGGCGCTGCCGAATGAGTGCGATCGTCCGGAAACCGGAGCGACGAGTCTGGTTCGCGATCTGATTGTGCGACTGCCGAAAACATTGTCAGTGGGTGCGACGTGGCGTGACAGCACCGTGAGTTTTCTTTGCCGACTGGGCGTGCCGATCACAACCCGATCCAATGCAGTGTTCACCATCGAACGCGCAGAACAGGTGCAGGGCCGTACCGAACTGATTGTGCGGAAAACTTCCGATATTCAATTAACGGGCGACTTGCGCAGTACCTGGCGCGTGTTGACCGTGAGCGCGACCGGACGCGCAACGCAACTCATTCGCGTTGATGCGTCCAACGGAGTACTGCGCAGTGCCGATGTCGACGGAATGCTCACGGTCAAGTTGACAGACACATCGCGACGGGATGGCAGTGGCACGCAGGAAGTGCGGCAGACGACAAAAGGGCGGGTGACGTTTTTGCGTTGAAACGCCACCCGCCGAAACCTTGCACCGAACTATAGCTGCCGCTTTGCCGTAAACGGATAGCTGATTGTGCTGGTCGGCAGCTTGATAAAACCTGCAATGGTGTTCTTGTCCTTGAGCAACCCGGTCACATGCACTTCAACCGGCTTCTCCTGCAATACAAACGGAATCACAAAGGCCACGGAATCACCTTTCACGGTGCCGGAAAGTTTGCCTGAACCGATGAGTGGAATGTCGAACGTTCCGGTTACCGCCGCGCCTTCCTGTTTGAACACCGCTGTTGATTTGAGCGTGTCCGTGGCCGATGTACCTGTTACCAACCAGTTGCCGGAGATGTTGACCGCGTTGCGATCAGCGGCTTTCGGAGCGGCGGATTTCTTTTGCGCGAACGCGGCCGGTGCAACTGACGCCGACGCGAGCAGCAGTGCACCGAACAGAAACAAGCGGCGTGAGTGTGCAGTGATCATGTAAATCCCGGTTCAGTTACGGTTGGCGCTTGGCGGTGAACGGAAAGTTGCCCAGATCGGCCGGAAGATAAATCGTGCCCGCCATGTTGTCCTTGTCTTTTACAACACCGCTGGCGGTCACGTCGATCGGATTGCCTTCAACGTTTATCTGAAACGAATACTTCACGCTGTCGCCTTTGACGGTACCCGTCAACTTGGCGGATCCAATCTGCGGAATTTCGATGGTACCGGTTAACGTTTCACCTTCCTGCTTGAACACTGTCGGTGAATCGTGATGACCGGCGGGTGAATCGTTGGAGACAATCCACTTGCCGCTGATGTCTGCAAACACGTGCTGCGCGGTTGCGATGGAGCCGACGGTCAACAGGAGCGCAACGGACGTAATCAAACGGCGGGAATTTGATCGGATCATGGCAGTAGTGGTGAAGTTTGAGTTGATGCAGTGTGACAACGTCAGGAAGTTTTAGGTTTGAGCTTCGCGCCAAACCAACTCAGGTACCGATCAAACCGATCCTTCTTGTAGCTGGGAATGGTCAAGCCGTGAAACTGCGACGGATAGATGACCAACTGTGTTTCAATGCCCAGCGATCGCAATGCCTGGTACATCTGTTCGCCACCGATGATCGGCACGTTGAAATCGGACTGTCCACCCATGAACAACGTGGGCGTTTTGATGCGGTCGGCATGAAAGAATGGATACGACAGTTTGATCCACGCGTCCTGCGCCTTCCATGGCTGACCGATTTCGTTTTCGTATTGCGTGATGTACTGGTCAGTGCCGTACATCGAGAGCTGCAGTGCGCTGCCTGCACCACTGATGGCCGCCTTGAAGCGCGTAGTGGTGGCGATGGTGTAGTCGGTGAGAATGCCGCCGTAGCTCCAGCCACCAATGCCCAGTTTGTCTGCATCGGCCACACCGATCCGAATCGCTTCATCAACCGCGCCGATGATGTCTGCGACTTCCTTGTTACCCCAATCGGCAAAAATTGCTTTCTGATAAACGGAACCGCGTCCGCTTGAACCGCGATAGTTGACGCCAATGACCGCAAATCCATTCGCGGCAAAGAGTTGGCGATCAAAATCAAATGCGTACGAATCCTGGCCGTTTGGACCGCCGTGTATGTACGCAATAGTTGGTAAGCGCCCGCTGGCACGAAACGGTTTGAACAGCAACGAATGCACTTCGGTGCCATCTTTGCTTTTGGATGTGAGTCCTTCAACAGTTCCCAACTGCAGCTGTGCCAGCAGCGAATCGTTTTGATGGGAGAGTTGCCGCACGCTCATCTCGGTTGGACTCGCGTGGTCGGCCATGAGGCGACCGTCAACCGCGAAAATTTCGGGTGGCTGATTTGGCGTGGTAAACAGAATGGCGGTGCGATCAGTCTTGTTGGTGGCAAACCCCGCTACCACGACGGAACCGGTGACCAACCGTTCGATTGTGCCATCGGCCACACGCACGCGAACGAGCTGCTGGGCGCGATCGTCCGCGACGGTCGCCAATACCGACAATCCATCCGCGCTAAACTTTGGCGAGGTGATCTGACGATCAAAGCCAGCCGTGACCACGCGAGCCGGCGCACTGCCATCGGCCGGAACGACCGCCAGACGGTTCAGATTGTACGCCGAATACTTGGGCTCGTCCCCGCGGAGAAACGCGATCTGACGGCCATCTGGGCTCCATGACGGCGTACCGCCATCCGGGCCTTCAAACGTCGTGAGCTGTTTTTCGGTGGCTCCCGTCCTGGCGTCAATCACAAACACATCCGAACCGCGCGTTACGCCGGGCTCCGGTAGCCACTCACGGACAAACGCGATGCGCTGACCGTCGGGCGACCAACTGGGCGAATCATCATCGGTCATGCCATGCGTCAGTGTGTCGAGTTGCTTCGTTGCAATATCAAACAGTGCCAGATGCGTGCGCGTGGTACCAAGAAACCCGACGATGTCCGCCTTGAAGTTGTAGCGATCAATCACGAATGGTTTCGGTGTCTTGTGTTCGGCCGAATCCTTGCGCGCAATGGAATCGGTTTGCACATCCAACAAGACCGCGAGTCGCTTGGAATCAGGCGACCATGCAAATCCTGAAATGCCGCCTTTCACCTTGGTCAGCTGTTGCGCTTCACCGCCGCGACGATCGAGCAACCAGATCTGACCATCTTTCGCGTCCTGTCGCGACGAAATGAACGCCAGATATCGTCCATCAGGACTCCAGCGCGGCGTGCTTTCGCCTTCGGGCGTTGATGTCAGTCGAATACTCTGCGTGCCCGCCCAATTGGTCATCCAGATATCGCTGTCGGATTTGTCTTTCGCGCTGTCGACGCTGGAAACGGTGTACGCGAGCCACTCCCCTTCGGGCGACACTTGTGGATCCGACACGGTGCGCAACGCAAACACATCGCTTGAACGCAGCGGACGTTTCGTGGATTGCGCGGTGGATTGCGCGTTTGCGCTCGTTGATGCAGCGGTTACTACAGCAGCGGACACCGTTGCTGCACACAACGCAGACCGAAGGAACCGATGCATGAGATGCCGGTTGCCGAATGTGAATGAAACGAAAAAGCGGCGCGCGACCATTCGCACACCGCTTTGATAACCAACGACACAACTCATTTTTTTACGGCGCACGCTTCATCGTGAACGGGAACGAACCCATGCCGTTTGGCGCTTCGAGCTGTCCGGTGATGTTGTCCTTGTCCTTTACCACACCACCCGCGCGCAATTCGAATTGCATGCCCTGAATGTCGATCGTGAACGCAAACTTCACGGTGTCGGCCTTCACGGATCCGGCGAGTTTGGCCATACCAAGGATCTGGCTTTCAATTGTGCCACTCAGTGCTTCCGCTTCCTGCTTGAGCACGACTGCCGATTCGTTTGCACCATCCGGGCCCGCCACCGTCATTGTCCACTTTCCGCTCACGTCGGCAAACCAACGCTGTGCCGTAGCCGTAGCGGCGACAACTGAGAACACGAGTGTGGCAGCGAACAACCGTGAAACGGATGAGCGACGCATTGGACGACCGGTGAATGGGAAGAACGAACGCATCTGGATGAGAATGTGCGCCGGTGTGAACAGAGAAATCAGGATCAGTCCATCAACCGCAGTGGCATGACGAGACAGAGATACTTGGCCGGATCGCTCCAGCCTTCGGGCTCGATGGTCGCCGCGCGTTCGGGCGCCTTGAACGTGAGTCGCACTTCGTCTGTCGGCATGTAGCGCAGAATTTCCAGCAGGTACGTGGCGTTGAAACCGATGTCGAGCTGATCTCCAGTGTATTTCACCGGCAACTCGTCCTGTGCTTCACCCAGGTCCGGCGTTGTCACACTGAACTTCAGCATGCCCGCATTGAACGACATCTTGATGCGATGTGTTTGATCGGATGCAATGACCGACATGCGCTTGAGCGCACTGGTGAGCGCAGCCTTGTCCGCCAGGCAATAACGATCGTTGTCCTTGGGAATGACCTGCTCGTAATTCGGATACGGTCCTTCAACCAGCCGCGTATACACCGCGGTGAACGGTGACTTGAAGCCCAGGTGATTATCGCCACGTGCAATTTCCAGCTCTTCTTCCGCTGGAAACAGTTTGCGAATCTGCTCGAGCGCTTTTGGCGGAATGATCAGATCACCGGCGGGCGCCGTGCTGCCAGTCACCGGAATTTCCATCTTCGCGAGACGGTGACCGTTGGTGGCCACCATGCGCATGAACGTGTCACGCAGCTCCCACAACACACCGTTCAGAATCGGACGTGACTCTTCGGTTGAAACAGCGAACGATGTGTGCTGAATCAGATTTTGCAGATCACCCGATTTGATGCGCCACGAATCGTTGAAGCGTACGCTGGGGAAAGTTGGAAATTCATCGCGCGGAAGTCCGAGCAGTTTGAACTTCGAACGTCCGCATTCGATGGTGACTTTCTGTTCGCCCGTGGCTGAAATCTTGACCGATGCCGGCGGCAGCTCGCGAACAATCTCGCTGAGTTTGCGCGCAGGAATTGTTATCGCGCCGGCGGTTTCGACGTCGGCGCTGATTTCGGTGCTGACTGCAATGTCGAGATCAGTTGCAGAAAGTCGTATGCCGCGATCGGTGGTTTCGACCAACAGGTTTGCCAGTACAGGCAACGTGGTCTTGGCCGGCACCGCCGAGGCTACGGCTTGCAGCCCTTCGAGAAGCTTTTCGCGAGAGATCGTGAAGCGCATGCGGAAAACTGTGAGGGACTGCTGTTATTAGTCTTTCAATTATAGAAAAACTCGTAGTAGCAGTAGGCTTTGTGGAAACCTTGATAGAAGCTGCAAAGTACGACGCTGAAAGCACTTTCGCCATGTCTCATCATGTGGCTTCGATGTGCAGTGCACTGTGCACTCACCGCTCTTCCACCTGACTTGCAGCAAAAATTGTGGGCAACTGTGGAGTTCTGGGGACTCAGGTCCCGAGTTTTCCGGTTGTCCGCAACGTTTCCAACATCGATCGAACCTTCAAAACACGTTCGGCAAACCCAGGTTCGCCGACGCTGTCTTCGGCAACACGTTCCAGCGAATGAATAACCGTTGAATGGTCACGCCCGCCG
>JBDTTO010000173.1:0-6484 GCA_039930585.1 Gemmatimonadaceae bacterium | reverse complement strand
CGAAACCGGCGGTCCGCCCGCACAGGCCTGCAACAGCGCGACCAGCGTCAGCGAAAGCAGCGGAAAGCGCGAGCGTACGATCGACGAATGTTTCATCAGCGAATCAGGAGTGTGGAGTCGCAGCGCAAAATGAGGAGCGGAAAAACGATTGTGCGTGCCGAGGTGCGGCTATCGGCGTTGGATCAGGTATACACCGGCAAAGAGCAGAAGCGCGCCCGTCAGGCGAACTGGAGTGATGGTCTGCCGCACGAAGCCCAGCAGTCCAAAGTGGTCCAGCACCAGCGCCGCCACCAGTTGGCCAGCCATCACTGAGGCAATCAAAACCGCCGCCCCAAGACGCGGCGCCAGCATGATGCTACCGGTGATGTATGCCGCCCCGAGCAACCCACCCGTCCAGCCCCAAAGCGGAACCGTCGTTGTCTGTTTCATGTCCGGCATCGGCACGCGTAAAACCAGTGCGGCCAACAAAAGGCCGGCCGTACCAATAACGAAAGACACGGCCGCTGCCACAACGGGGTGACCAAGCGCCATCCGCAGCTGCGAGTTGATGCCAGCCTGCGTCGTGATCATCATGCCCATGGCGACAGCGATGAGCGTAAGCGCGATATTCAACGGTGTCGGGTGAGGTGTGATCCCGCAAAGTCACAAAGATGCTTTCGTTACGTCCCGTGGCATATTTGTCGATACTCCCCAATATGACCGAGCACACGGACCCTGGCATTACCGAGCTGTTAGCGAAGGCGCGCGCTGGCGACACCAATGCCAGCGAGGCCGTTGCACGTGCAGTTCACAGCGAACTTCGAGCGCTGGCGGCCGGGTATCTGTCTCGTGAACGCGGCGATCACACGCTGCAACCAACGGCCCTCGTAAACGAGGCCTACCTGCGCTTGCTTGGCCAGGAACGTGTGACGTGGAAGAATCGCGCACACTTTTTCGGCATCGCTGCGAACATCATGCGTCGGATTCTCGTCGACCACGCCCGGCGCACCCACGCGGCTCGGCGCGATCGGGCGCATGCCATCACGCTGGATGATGATCTGGCCGTTGAGGCGCGCAGTGTCGAAGACATTCTTGGTGTACACGAGGCGCTTGATCGACTGGCACTACTCGATCCGCGGCAGGCACGCATAGTCGAATTGAAGTTCTTTGCCGGACTCTCGCTGGATGAGATTGCGGAGGTCGTCGAGATTTCAACGGCTACCGTGTCGCGCGAGTGGGCAATGGCGCGCGTCTGGCTGGAGCAACAACTCTCGCCGGAATGACGCAACGATTCGGGGCGCGGACAATTGCAGGTCGCAACTTGCAGATGCCGTGATGCGATTGCACCGCCGTTTGCGCGTGTTAGTTATGCGCACTCTTCAAGCCACCAATCTCAGGACGATCGTCGGTTCATGACGACGGAGAGTCCGGAGATCAGTGCGGAAGACTGGCCGGCCGTCAAGTCGTTGTGGTTTGCCGTGCAGGAGGCCGACGAACTGGCGCAGCATGCATTGTTGAACGATTCGACCGTGACGCCGCGCGTGCGCATGCACGTGACGCGCATGATGACGGCCGCAGCAAGACTGGGTGAGCGCTTCGAACAACCGGCAATGGTTTCGCTGGGAATGGCCAGCGTTGTCGAAGCACCGCAACCAACGCTGGTTGGCCAACGGCTGGGCGCGTACGAAGTGGTGCGTCGCGTGGGACAGGGCGGAATGGGCGCCGTGTACGAGGCCGTTCGCGCCGATGATGTGTATCGCAATCGCGTCGCGATCAAATCGATTTGGCGCGGCGCCGACAGCGATGTGTTGCTGCAGCGATTTCGTTCGGAGCGACAGATTCTCGCCGGACTGCAACATCCCAATATCGCCGGATTGATTGACGGCGGGGCCACCGCACAAGGTACGCCGTGGCTTGCAATGGAATACGTCGACGGAATTGCAATCGATCAATACTGCGACAAACATCAGCTCACGTTGCCTGCGCGTCTGGATTTGTTTCGGCAAGTATGCGCAGCCGTGCAATACGCGCATTCGCGATTGGTCATTCATCGTGACCTCAAACCCAGCAACGTGCTCGTCACGAATGATGGCACGGTCAAATTGCTGGACTTTGGTGTGTCGAAGCTGCTGGACGACCCGGATGAAGGCACGCTGACGGGTGCAGGTCTCTCGCCGTTTACCGCAGCATACGCGGCGCCCGAACAAATCACTGGTGGGGCCATCTCCACCACGACGGATGTGTACGCGCTGGGCGCGCTGTTGGTGATGTTGCTGGCCGGCGAGCCGCCAATTGATGTGAGCGAACTTGGGCCCGCCGCGCGACTGGATGCAGTGCGCATCAACGCGCCGCGCGCACCAAGCGCGATTGCGCGTGCGAAGAATCCAAAGCTCGCAAACGCGTTGCGCGGTGAGCTTGACGCGATTGCGTTGATGGCACTGCGTCGAGAGCCCGAACGTCGCTACGGCAGTGCACAGGCGTTAAGCGAAGATGTGCGTCGATATCTCAAACGCGAACGTGTGCTCGCGCGTCCGGACACGTTGTCGTATCGCATTCGCAGTACGGTGCGGCGGCAGCCTGCGTTAGTTGCGGGTGCGGTGGGTGCACTTGTTGTTGTATTGGGTGGAAGTCTGTTCGCACTCAATCAGGCCCGCGCGATGCGTGCCGAAGCGGCGCGATCAGAACGTGTTGGTGCGTTTATGGCGGGCATGGTGGCCGGACCAAACTCCACTACCAATGATCCCGTCATTCGCATCGGACCGCAGGGCACCGTTGCCGATTTGCTGGACAGTGCACTTGTGCGCGTGCCAACGGAGTTTGCGAACGACGTGCGTACGCGCGCGCGGTTGTACACGGCCATCGGTGTGAACTACTCGGGGCAGGCGCGCTACAAAGCCGCGCGATTTGTGCTCGACTCGGCCGCAACACTCGCGAAGATTGGTTACGGCGCACAGAGCCCGCAGTACGCGCGTGCGCTGCTCGAGTTGGCTGGTATTGAATTGGATGTTGGCGGTCCGGCGCGCGTCGATTCGTTGATGCAGGTGATCGCGCGCAACGTCGCTGGAACTTCGGCAGACACCGGATCGATTCGATCAAATCGATTGAATCTCATTGCCGAGCGCGAAATCGTGGCGGGGAATATTCGCAGCGCCGATTCCGTGGCCCGGTTGATACTGGATGAAGAAACTGCTCGCGGCCAGCGAACAATGGCACGTGTACGGGCAGAGGCGGTGTTGGCCAAGGCGTCATCATGGTTGCGCCGCGATCCGCGCGAATTTGTGCGGCGCTGTCGTTAGTTGCTTGAGAGTACGGAGTCAATGGGCGCGCAGCTTACATCGGAGAGTGCGTACGGTGCGGGTTGTCTGGTGCATGGTTTGGTTGTGCTCGGGCGCACTGAAGAAGCGGAGCGCGTGCTCGAAAGCCACATCCCTCGTTTTCAGCAGAGCTTTGGCAAGGTGCCATTGTTTGCGGCCACGCTTAACGCCGAACGCGCTTCCGTCTCTGCGTTGCGTGGTGACTCGATAGCGCGCCGCCTGGGTGTTGCGAGTGCCTGGGGTATCATTGACGTCCTGCCCGACGTTCCGCTGTCCGACCGACTCGCGCTTGGTATGAGTTTTGTTGATGACGCATGGTCGCGCAGTGCGGATAGTGAGGCGTTGAAGGTGTCGCTCCGCATGTCAGAACAAATGACAGGGACCGGCGCGCCAATGTTCAGTATCTACGCGCAACTGTACCTGGGCATTGCCCGATTGCGCCTGAAGGACTGGGTTGGTGCGGAGCAGGCGTTGCGGCTTGGTATTGCGCAGTTGCCGGCGTCGCATGATCTCAATTCAATGTTGCCAAGATTGCGTCGGCCGTTGGCGGAGGCGCTGCAAAATCAAAATCGTATTCGCGAGGCTGACAGTTTGCGCGTGTTGGATCCGCCCAGTAAAGCGGTGCCGCCGTGTACCCCTGGTGGTGATTGGCGCGGGTGTCCTGACGCGAAGTAGTGGTGCGAAGTGTTGTCTGAAGTACTGGTGTGAATTCCTGAAGCGATTGCAGATGCGTCGCACGCCCGAACTGAATGTTACGGAATGCCCGCCTTGCCGCCCACGTTCGTCCACAGTGCGCGTTCGACAGTAACGGGAGTCCAATTGCTGCCAAGTGACTCGGCGCGTTCGCGCAGCGCGGTTGCGTACTTGGCATAGTAGCCCAGCGTCCAGGCAACTTTGCCGAGTGTCGGGATTTGTTCTGCGACCAGTTCGTCAAAAAACGGGTAGAGATTTGGTGCGAATGCTGCGGTGACAGCGGATGCAGTGGCGGGTCCGACGCCGTCAAGTTTCGCGAGCGTTGAGATGGGCGCTGTGGGGTGTGGAATCTTGCTGAGTGCTTCGATGCTGTTGGTGATCACGTTGTCGGGATCATTGCTTTTCACGAGCACAAGATTTGGTGCACGCCAGACACCGCGCGCCATTTTCCATTCGGTGAGCTTCACCAACTCGGCATGAACAATGTGCGGCTGTTTGCGACTCTTGATGGCGTCTGGCAGATCGTTTGAATACCAGTCGTTGAGTTCTGCGAGTTTCGTGACGCCTTGCATGACGATGACCGCTTCGTAGCCGTCGAGTGCGGCGCGCCATTGCTTCTGGGACGTGGATGACCACAAATTCGGGGCGTCGGAATTGGCGGGCATGGGTGTGGTTGCCGGGTCTGATTGACTGCGTTCAAAATGAACGCGGGTTTTTCGGAAACTGACGGATGTTTCTCATTTAGACAACTTGACGGTTCGTTTGAACAAACCGTTGGTAGTTGGGATCGGGTCCGAAATTCAAAACCAGGCCAACCTGAAGGTCGCTCGCCTTCAAGTAGTTAATAATTTGGAAATCGTGTTTAGCCCGAAGCGCGGCGATTGATTTTGTCTCTACAATGACCTTGCCGTCGACAATGATGTCGGCTCTGAAATGACCGACGCGCACGCCGTCATAAAAAACGGGCAACCACACTTCGCTAGCGCACGGTACGCCGCGCTTCGTCAGTTCGACCATCATGGCTCTCTGATAGACCGACTCAAGAAATCCATAACCGAGCTTGTTGTAGACCGCATAGAAACTGCCAATTATCTCTTTGGTAGTTTCTTCGAAGAGTATTTTGCCTGAAGAAGCCATCTCCGTCCGCTCTCCCCGCAGTATCCGTGAGAATCGTTTTCAGTTTCCGCAAAATCTGCGATCATTTTGTAAAAAGTCCGACACCAATATCGCGCGCCAGATACCGAAAGCCCGCCAAGATCAAAGGTGCGATCTGCACTGATCGCACCTTTTTCATCCATGTTCCCGGCGCCCGCAACGCGATCAGCCTGAACTCAGCACAAACTGATTGCCGTCCGGATCAACAAACACCGATGACGTGCCCCACGCGGCCTGCACGGGTTCTTTCGTGAACTTCACGCCTTTTGCTGCAAGTTCTTTCCACGTCGCCATCACGTCGTCGCTCGTGAAGGAAATGCCGGTGTAGCTGCCAATGCGATCTTCGTGACCGGGCGGCGTGAACAGTGTGATGCCGGTGGTGGAGCGACCAACACCGAGTTCAATCCATCGCTGTGTGGGACTGAACGGTTGGTCGGTAACGACGCGAAAGCCAAGCACGTTGGTGTAGAATTCCAGCGCGCGGTCCTGATCGCTTACCGGGACGGCAATAAACTTGATACTCTTGATCATGATGTGATCGTCTGAAAAATGCTGCGGTTGGTCGACACTCGCGTTGAGTGCCTCGGTACTGCAGAAAAAACAGCGCTTTCACTGGCGACACAAGGCTGGCAGGAGTTACTATGGCAATTGATGCCATAGATAAACCGAGGCCACATGTCGACTTTCGAACTTGATACCTACGTCGTGGATGCGCTGCTCCCCGATCTGGTTGCGCATGACCGCGCACCATCGGCGCTGTTGGTATATCTCGTGTTGTGGCGGCGTTCGCGGGGAGCGGGCCAGTCAACAGTGCAACTGAGCTTGATTGACATTGCGACCGCCACCGGCCTGTCAAAGCGTGCGGTGCAGATTGCCATCGGCCGAATGGTCAAGCGGCGGTTGCTTGGCGTGCAACGTGAGAGTTCAACCGCGGTTCCGGTGTATACCGTGCGGCGGCCGTGGGCGCGCTGACCTCTCGGTTTCATTACGAAAACATCATGTGCAAGTGAACGAATCCTAATCGTTTGATTCTCGACGCCGGTCGTGACGGGTGCGATGCTAGCGTGACTCCAATCCCACCATCATGAACAGGTACGCCGCAATCAACGTTCGTCCGATCATGATGTCCGCATTTCGGTGGACCGTGGCGAGTACGGTCGCGATTGTTTTATGCGCATCGAATGCGTTGGCGCAGAACGTTGTTCGCGAAACTGCTTCCGCATGGAAAAATGCAAAACCACTGACGCTCACGGCGCAAACTAAATGGTGTGCGTCTGCGGATATGGCCGGATGTGATTTCAAATCGATTGACGATCTCGCATTACTTCCCGACGGCGGTATTG
>JBDTTO010000172.1:0-6511 GCA_039930585.1 Gemmatimonadaceae bacterium | reverse complement strand
GGAACACTGTTTCCGTCTGGTGTCAGGTAAGGGAATGCAATCCGGCCTGATTGGGTTGGCATTCACGCCGGCGAAGTCACGTCGCGTGCCCGAAGTGGCGGGCACCTTGTGGGCCGACAGCACGAATGGCACGCCGCGCTACGTCGAGTTCTGGTTTATTGACAACAAATTGCCGGCGCGTGCGCGCGGGGAAGGACGCACTGGCGGCGCACTGTATTTCGGAACGATTCCGAACGGCACGTGGACCACACTTGGCTGGTGGTTGCGCATGCCGCACGTTGTGCAAATCGCGTCGCGGCCCGAGGACGAATTGCAGTTGACGGAAGTTGGAGCGTTGGCGTCGATTGCGGATTCACGTGCAGCCGCCGATCGACTTTCGAACGTGCAACAATTGACACCTGCATACGCGCGTTTTCTGGAGCGATTTTCGAGTGGGGGCGTGGACGTCACGTTCAAGTATGGCAAGACGGATGAACTGCTCAAAGGCGCTCGCGTATCACTTTCGCAACGCGTCGATTCAGTCTCGCTGCCGCTGGAAAGTCAGACAGACGGTGCGCCGGCGCCAGTCGAATCATCACAGATGATGGACACCACCGTGACCGCGGACAGTTTGGGTCACATCAATGTTCAAGGACTGCCCAGTGGGATTTACGAGATGCGATTTTCGCATCCAGTTACAACGCGCTCGGGAATTGAACCTCCAACCGTGGAAATTCTTGTTGGATCAAACTCCACAACGCGCGCGCGGGTAACCACCACGCCACCCGATGCGCTCTTCAATCGTTGCGAAAGAAATCGCGAGCACATCGGGATTTTCGGCGAAGTGTATCAGGGTGATGGGCGAACGGCGCCGTTTGGAATTCCGATGTTGGCGACCGTCACTGTGCGCTGGTTGACCACTGATGGGAAACAACATGAGCGACAAGGTTCATCCGACGTCGCCGGGCGTTACGCCGTATGCGGGTTACCGAAAGGAATTCCGCTCACGATTGAAACTGCGCTTGTCCGCAACACGCGCGCGACTGTTTCCCACGCACGAATTGATGAAGGTTCGTCAACTGAAACGACGATCACGCTTGGTGAATGGGATATGACTTACCTGACGATCAACTTGCCGGTGGTGGTGAAGCGATAGTTGAAATCACCAGGTACGTAAAATGAACAGTTCGCTTACGGGCGTCGCGTAAACCCGTGACGGGTCAGCAACGAATCCATGACATCCTGACTTGTCACGACCGAAGACGCGCAGTTGAACTGTCCGTCGCCGCACAGGCAACACAATCGCGCTGTATCGCGGGGCGGTACTGAATCACCCTGGTCGTCCAGGCTGATACACATCGACCTGACCGCAGTAATTACGCGCGGAAAGCTGTGAAGCATACTGGCGACCCCAGTCACTGCATACGCGCCTGACACATAGTCACGTGAAATCAGCTTCCCGACATGGTGACCACTACTGTCACGAACCCACAAATATGCGACGCCCGCGGGCACACCAAAATTTGAAGCGGCACCAACCGTCTCGAATTTGGCGATGATACGCCCGCTTCCGTAGGCTGCACTCGTTGTGAACGGCAAGCGAACTTCGCTTCGAACGCGAAGTTCGGAATTCCGCCCGCCCATCGTGCGATTGATAACGACGTATCCTGGCGTGTCCGACGCAAAACGTAGTGAGTCCCCGTAATGAAAGAATGCCGATGGCGCCGATGCGTCCGTGAGCGAGGCATCAGGTGCCGGAATTCCCTCTGGCGGTGCTGTTGGCGACGGCGTTGGTTCGTCGCGGTTACCGCAAGCGATCGCGGTGGCACCTGCGATCATCAACACCACAAGTGGCAACACGCGAGACATGCGAGTACTGACGTTCATTGAGTACCTCGTGAAAGGGGGACACTGCGCCATCGCACTACGGGATTGAGCGTACTGGCCAGCATTGGGTCGGCGTCACGCCAGAGCACCATTGCGCGAGTGCCCATCGCACGCGCTTGCACGGAGTCGTGCATCGCGTCTGCGAGTGTCGCCCGTTGAATGAGCAAGCGAACAAACGCAGCGGTGGCGGCCGGTCGTTTCATGAGCTGTTCACCGGTTGCCGCTACTTGATCAATTGATGCAGACAACACGCGCACCGCGCTTGCCGTGTCATTGAGCGCAAGCCAGATGCGACTGTTCACGAGTGCAATTTCAAATGCGATCTGTGCAGTTCCATTGCGCGCAGCAACAGAATCAGCGACCCACATCTCCGTACGCGCGGTCTGCGTGTCGCCCCGCGCCAACGCGAGCTGAATTGACAACCAACGGTTGCCGGCACTGGCACGAGTTGGCGGTGCTACAGCGGGGCCCAGTCTGGGCCAGGAATACATTTCTGGCAGTTCGAGAAACATTTGTCGCGCGACTTCACGACGCGATGCAACGTCTGCCGAAATTTCGCGCTGAACGCGAAGGAATGATGCACGAAGGCTGTCGACAGGTGCGCCCGTAATCGAAAACAACGCCGCATCCGAGCCGGCAACTGAGAGACTCGGCGAAACAGTTTCCTCGGGATTCAATGCGTCTCGATATTGATACGCGATGGATTGACGCCCCCATCGCACCGCGCTTGCCAAGCGGCCCGTTAGCAGCGCACAACTTTGCATGAACGACCCCGTTGGAGCGCTCGCGCCATCGATGTTGACTGAACTCAGTAAAGAATCGGCTAGACGTTTTGCTTCGGCATACCGGTCAGTCTTTATCAGAAACCGAACTTCGGTGGCCGCCAGTCGAATCGCGTCATCGCCGCTCGCGAGTGTGCGCGCGCGTCGGAGCGCACCAATTCCGGTTAACGGAGATCCGACCTCAACACGACGCAACGTTACCAGTTCGTCATTTTGTTCGCGCGCGAGCGCTAATGCTTCAAGCGCGATCAAATTCATTGAGTCGAGGCCGACCCAGTGATTTACCAGCGTGAGCACGCGCTCGCGATTTTGCCGTAATGCTGTCAGGTACGATTCGTCCCGCGTACCGGCAACATTGGCAAACGCCGATCGTTCCTCGAACGGAATGAATGCCAGCGTATCCGCATTCAGCGATGGCCACGCGACAAAACGAATTGAGTCTGCGCTCAACCCCGTACGATATCGGCCGGGTTGCGCAAACAATAATCGCGAGATGCGCTGCATCGCACGCTGCCCCATAGCGTCCGTGAACGACGGCACGAGATCAAGCGACCGTTCGTACGCGGTAATTGCTTCGCGAATGCTCGTTCTGAATTGCCACTTTGACGGTGATGTCGCCGACGCTATCACCGTAAAATCGGAAGAGAGACACTCGCCCAATCCATACCACGCGGCAAAGTCGCGCGGATCACTGTTGGTCAGTGAGCGAAACAAATCACACGCGTCGACAAATCGTTTCTCGTTCATGTCGATCAATGCCAGCGCCTGCACACTGTCGCGCGGTGTCAGCCCATTTCCCACGGCCAACGCACGTGTCGCTGCCGCACCCCACTCCGCAGCATTGGGCTCGGGCGACCACATCGTACTCCACGCAAGCCACAGATACGCGTTGCCAAACTTCGAATCCACTTCGACCGCGCGCCGAAATGCGACTGACGCGCGCGTCACGTCGAAGGTGTTAAGCGCACGATGTCCGTCGAGATACGCGCGCAGCGCTACGACATCCCGCGTCCCGCTCACGCGTACCGATGACTTGGTGCCCTGTGATCCGGAAAGAAGTTGATCGGCCAAGGACTGAAACGTGGCGCTGAGATCGCCCGACGAATCAATCGTGCCGTTTGCTTCCTGTCGCGCCAATCCCGTTGCAACGTCGTACAGAAACAATCGCACCGTGCGCGCCGAACTGTTCGCGATTGAAAGTGTTGGACCAACCACACCCCACACTGCGAGTCCAGCACCCAATCGCTTCGCCATTTTCATGGCGTCATCCAACGTTTCCGGTCGACCCATGCGCACGCGCACATCGCGCAGTTGCATGTCATCAACTGGACGAATGCCCGTCCACTGACCAATTGCATCGCGCAACAATCGCGAGCAATCATCACCGTCCAACACTTTGCCTTGACCATCACCTTCGTGCGCCAACGGCAGCACGGCAACCGTCAACGCATCAAGCGCAGGATTGCGTGGGCGTAACGCCACGTATGCCGTTGCTGCGATAAGAACAGCGCCTGCACCTGCCAAAATCATCTTGCGACGCACTGACCATCGCTTCGCGCCAACTGCAGGTGTCGACAGCGGCGTCAGTATGCCAAGGTCAAGCAAACGATCGGAAAATTCCTGCACCGACGGCCAGCGTTTGTTCTCGTCGACGTGCAGCGCGCGCGCCAACACATCATCCAGCGTTTTCGGAACGTCGTGTCGCAGTGACGATGTCGGCGTGACGCGCGACCCATGCGGTGTCATCAACGCATCGGGACGTTCAAAAACTTTGGGCGGACGTCCAACCAGCATTTCGTACAACACACACGCGAGACTGAACTGATCGCTCTTTCCATCAACGGGCGCGATGCCCATGCGCTGTTCGGGACTCATGTACGCCGGCGTGCCGATCGCAGTGCCCGTTACCGTGACACTTCCGTCAGTCGCACCTTGCAACGCGCGCACAATACCGAAATCGGCAAGCCACACATGCTCGGCCTGCAGCAACACATTTTCGGGTTTGACATCGCGATGTGCGAGGCCGTTGCTGTGCAGATATTGAAGTGCGTCTGCAATCTGCAGCGTGATGCGCAGGGCATCAGCAATCGGAAGCGTCGCCTCGTTCTGCAGGCGCGCTCGCAACGTTGTGCTGACGAATGGCATCACAAAGTACGGTGAGCCGAGCACCTCACCCGAATCGAATAGCGGGAGGATGCGTGGATGTTGAAGCGCTGCGTCGACGCGTATCTCTCGCAGAAAACGATCAGCCGCGAGTCCTTCCGCCACTTCTGACTTCAGAATCTTGATCGCAACCCGTCGGTTGTGTTTCAGATCCTGCGCGGCGTATACGCGAGCGCTGCCTCCCTCACCGATTTCCGCGTCCAGCAGATAGCGACCTGCGAACGCGATCTTTACGTCCTCGAACAGACTCATCCTTGAGCAGCCGGCGTCGTGAGATATGCTATTCTCGCTCTCCATGACCCAACGCGTAAGTGCCACTTGAATCGGTCACTTCGCGACAGCCCACAGCGATTAGACGGCCCGCCCACAACGAATTCGCCCCCGGCGAGACTCGAGGTCTGCCGGGGGCGAATGAATACTCGGCGCTGTATGCAGCCGCGCGATTACTTCGTGGCGCCAATCCTCGGATAGTCGCTCATGTTGACGTGCACATTCGCTTTGGTGTCGATCGACTTCACGGTCATGCGTCCCTTGTCGCCACTTTTGCGATCGGTGCTTGTCACCTCAAGCAACATGCCCGCGGGATACGAACCTGGCATCACGCCGCGCATCTGCTTCATGGATGAACTCGCGCCCATCATGCGACCGTACGACAGTTTGGGATCCTTCGAGACCCACACTTCAACTTCGCCATCTTCGTTTTCGCCCTTGTAACCGTCGGCCGAATATCCCGCGATGGTTTTTTTGCCGAGTGACGAGAATGTCATCGGTTTGACAGCAGACGTATTGCCGGCTTGTCCTGACGTTACAACGTTGCCAGATGCTGGTGTCTGCGCCGCCGAATATTGTTTTGCGTCTTTCCAGCTGTACGCCATTGATGCTTTCTCTTTTTTATCTGACGTCATCAACATCACCATCGATTCGTTCTTGACGTCGAAGATGGCAAAGAGTTCGCTGTCGTCTTTCTTGGACGCTGCCGATGCAATGCGCGCGCCAGTGTATTTGCCTTCGGAATTGAAGTGCATAACCATCAGTCCCTTGTCATCAGGTGATGGTTTGCCCTTTGGCATATTTTCAATTTCGTATGTGAACACCACATCGAAATCGTAGTGATCTTCAGTTGGCGCGTTGGGTAGCATCGCGAAGATGCGCGACGATCCGCCAGACTTTCCGTTGTCGCTGGACCCATTGCCGGTGTCGATCGCACCAAATGCGGAGTCGAATGACTTGTCCACCAGCTTTTGCGCAGCTGCATCGATTTTTTGATCGATCTTCTGATTCGCTTTGCGCTCGACCGCGTCGGACGCGCGCTTGCGTAAACCGCCCAGCTGTGCGGAAGCGCTGGTGGAGATTAAGACGCTTCCGGCGACGAGACCGAAGGAGAGTGCGAGACGCACGGGAGACAGGCGGAGAGCGTACATGCGGCCTCAAAACGTGAAGTGAAGAGCGAAACTGCCCAACACACGACGAGGAGGCAAGTGCATACGTCACAGCAGGCAATACCGCGATTGCCCCTGGGTCATTTCACCCGGGGTCAGTCCACCCATTCGCGAAACTCGCGATTGTGTGAGGTTGTCCGCGTCGCACAACGGCCTCCACCGACGCTTCGAACCTGCTTCGAACCTGCTTCGAACCTGCTGCAAACTTTCCGCATCCCGCTGCACACACGTAACGCACCGTAACCATACAAGGACCGCTTC